>JBBDRM010000117.1:0-5298 GCA_040905475.1 Actinomycetota bacterium | reverse complement strand
CCCACTTATCGAGTAGTGTATTAAACTCATACCATGAGTAAGCGCCTTCAAGTCGTCTTCGACGAACAGGAGCTGGCGACTATCCGCGAGGAGGCCCTGCGGCATGGGATGACGGTGTCCGAGTGGGTGCGGCAGGCGCTGCGCACTGCGCGTACGCAGTCCTCGGCACGCGAGCCGGCGCGCAAACTGGCGGCGGTGCGAGCCGCTGCGCGCCACGCTTTCCCGACCGCCGACATCGACGAGATGCTCCGCGAGATCGAGCGTGGATACGCGGCGCCTTGATCTTCATCGACTCCAACTTGCCGATGTATCTGGTCGGCGCCGAGCACCCTCACAAGACCGATGCAGTGCGGATACTCGACGACCTCATCGCGAGGGGTGAGCGCCTCGTTACCGATGTCGAGGTGCTCCAGGAGATCCTCCACCGATACACGGCGATCGATCGGATCGATGCGATCCAGCCGGCCTTCATCGCTGTGATCGATATCGTCGATCAGGTGTTACCGGTCGCCCTCGCAGATGTCGAGGCCGCGAAGGAGATCGTCATGAGCCGCTACGGCGTCTCGGCGCGCGACGCGCTCCATGTGGCCGTCATGAGGGCGAACGAGATCGACCGCATCGCGAGCTTCGATGCCGGCTTCGACCGTGTCCCGGGCATCGATCGACTGTCGTAGCTCTCTACTCAAGGTTGGTTCGCCGTATCAAGATGGTCCTCCATCCTTCGGGGCCGACTGCGTGAAAGGATCAAGCTCCCGGCGATGCCGGCGAGGACCGAGCCGGCCAGGATGCCGAGTTTGGCGCCCTCGAGCAGGCGGACGTCGTCGAACGCAAGGCCAGCGATGAAGAGCGAGACGGTGAAACCGACTCCACCGACAGCCGCGACACCGACTACCTGCGTCCACGAGACATCCGAAGGCAGCTGGGCCATCCGCAACTTGGATGCGACGAGCGCTCCCAGCGTGATTCCGGCTATCTTGCCGATGAGGAGCCCAAGCGCGACCGCGATCATCACTCTCGTTGAGTTCGCGTCGCTGAATGCGTCCGCACCGATGCGCACTCCTGCATTTGCGAGCGCGAACAGCGGGACGATCAGGAAGCTCGTCCACGGGTGCAGAGCCTGCTCGAGGCGAGCCAACGGTGAGACGGCTTGCCGCGTCAGGCCCGCGAGGTGAAGCCACTGAGGTGCGTCGATGTCGGCAGGTGAAGGTTCGTCCGACGTCTCCTCTGCGACGCGTCGTGCCTCCTGGCTTACGGCGGCGGGCCGTTGGAATGCGAGCGCTGGCGTAACGAAGGCCAGGGCGACTCCTGCGATCGTTGCGTGGATGCCGGACGCGAACACGGCGAGCCAAACTCCGATGCCGAGCACCAGGTAGACGAAGCCCGCCTGGATCTGTGCTCGACGCAGCAATCCGATGAACAACACGAGTGCCGCCGCGAGCAACAGAGGCGCAAGCGAGATGCCATCCGAATAGAAGATCGCGATCACCAGGATGGCTCCGAGGTCATCCACGATGGCAAACGTGAGAAGGAACAGCCTCAGACTCGAGGGCAGATGTCGCCCGACGACTGCGAGGATACCGACAGCGAATGCGATGTCAGTCGCCATCGGGATACCCCATCCTCTGGATCCGGATGTCCCCGCGGTGATCGAGAAGTACACGAGAGCCGGAACCAGCATCCCGCCCAGCGCGGCCGCCACCGGAAGGATCGCTGCCCTGCGGTCTCGCAGTTCTCCGGAGACGAGTTCCCGCTTGATCTCGAGCCCCACGACGAAGAAGAACACCGCCATGGCCGCATCGTTGATCCAGTGACGAAGATCTTGGTCGATCGTCCACCGGCCAAGCCCGACGCTGAGGTCGGTATGCCACGCCGTTTCGTATGACCTCGGATCGATGTTCGCCCACAGCAGCGCACCGGCCGCCGCGATCAAGAGCAGAACCCCACCAGAGGCCTCTGTCTGCAGGAACTGCTGCAGGGGACGCGCGAGCAGACGAGGCAACCGTCGATCGGACTTCGCCCACGGTGTCGCCAGGGTTCCGGGATCCTCGTGTCCACGCTCGGCGGCGATAGCGGCCCCCCTAGAGAACGCAAAGGTCTAAGAATAACGAAAAGCGCCGATCTGCCGACCAGGCTTCCCGGCGCTCCGGAGCGAAGGCTAGCAGACCGTCAGGCCGCTCTTCGTGTCGATCGTGTGACGGTGGCGCAGCGGTTCAGCGGCGACCCGAGCATGTCTGGGGTCGGCCTCTCTAAGATGCCGGCGTGGAAGCCACGATCCTGTTCGTTGAAGACGACCGCCGTCTGCGGAGGGGCACGGCGATGGCTCTGGCGCAGGAGGGTTTCGACGTGCTCGAAGCCGCAGACGCGGATGAAGCGATGCGCTTGCTCGAGGACGCAAAGCCGGACCTCGCGATCCTGGATGTGATGCTTCCGCGGCGCGACGGGTTCGAACTCTGTCGCGACATACGTCGACGCAGCGACGTGCCGGTGATCTTCCTGACGGCGAAGACCGACACGGTCGACGTCGTCGTCGGGCTTGAGTCAGGGGGAGACGACTACGTCGCGAAGCCGTTCGTCGTGAGGGAACTGGTGGCGCGGGTGCGTGCGCTCTTGCGGCGTGTGCAATCCGAACCACCGCTCGCGCGCTTGAGGGCCGGCGACGTCGAGATAGAGCCTGAGTCGGGCGTGGTTCGGAAGGCGGGCGAGCCCGTACGCCTCACGACGACCGAGTTCAAGCTGCTCTGCACCCTCGCATCAAGGCCCAACATCATCTTCAAGCGCGAAGTGCTGCTGGAGCAGGTGTGGGGTTACGACTACTTGGGTGACTCCCGCCTTGTCGATACCCATGTGAGACGCTTGCGCAGCAAGATCGAGTCGGACCCTGCGAATCCCATGTTGATCCAAACGGTGCGCGGGCTCGGCTACAAGCTCGTCACGGATGGTTGACGCGATTGCCGGCGATCCCAGCGGTCTTGCGGCGGCGCAGTCTGCGCCTGCGCATCACGATCGCTTTCGTCGCGGGAGCCGCCTTACTCGCGATCGTACTGTCGGCCGCGACGCTTCTTACCGTCCGGCGGCTCGTCGAAGACCAGCGCATCCGTTCCTCGACCCGGCAGACTTTGTTCGCGGTGCTCTTCGCGCGCGAGTTCCTTGCAACGACTCCAGACGCAGGGGGGCTCGTGTCGCGTCTTCAGATCCGTCAGAACTTCGACGCGATGGTCACCGTAGGCGACCAGTGGTTCGCGACGGGACTCGAGCTCACCCCTGAGAGCGCTCCGGGCGATCTCCGGGCGTTGGTCGGGCGGGAGGGTTTTGGCTACCGGATCGAGCGGCGGAGCAGCCAGCGCGTGTTGATCTTCGGCTCGCCTCTGCCCCCTGCGCAGACCGATCTCTACCTGTTCTTCCCTCTGGAGGACATCGACCGCACCTTCTCGATCCTCGGTCGGGCACTTTTGGTGATAGGCGTGATCGTGGTCGGACTCATGGCGTTCTTCGCGCGTCGCCTCAGCGCCGGGATCTTGCATCCGCTCGCCGCGGTCGGCGACGCGGCGCAACGGATGGCCGAGGGGCTGCTCGAAACACGCGTCGAGTCGCGCTCAGCCGACGAATTGGGCCAGCTTGCCGCATCGTTCAACCAGATGGCGGAGGCGCTTCGCGACATGGTTCAACATGAGCGCGACTTCGTCGCGGCGGTATCCCACGAGCTCCGTACGCCTCTCGCGGCTCTGGGGGCGGCAGTCGAAGTGGTCGGCGAGTATGCCGCCCGCTTGCCGGAGGATGGTCGGGAGGCGCTCGGCCTTGTGCGAGAGGACTTGGCCGCGTTGCGCAAGTTGGTGAACGATCTGATGGAGGTGTCGGACCTCGACTCGGGACGTGCGGCGTTGCGCGTCGAGCCGCTCGAGATCCGCACCTTCATCGAGGCCCTGCTCCAACGTCGCCGCCGCGACGCGACCCTGACGGGCCCGAAGGTCGAGATAGAGACCGACAAGGTCCGCCTTGAACGCATCCTTGGGAATCTGATCGACAACGCCTACGAGCACGGCGAGGGGCGAGATGTGTCGATCGTCATCGCGGACGACCCGGATGGATTCCGCATCACCGTTTCGGATCGTGGGCCCGGGATCGCAGCCGAGGAACTGCCGATGGTCTTCCGTCGCTTCTACAAACCTGACCGGAGCCGCACGCGTGAGCGCGGAGGCGTCGGGCTTGGGCTTGCCCTCGCCCAGGAGAATGCCAAACTCCTCGGGGCGAGCATCGAGGTAACGAGCATCCCGGGGGAGGGCACGTCGTTCGTCGTGCGTTTGCCGTCCCGTCCGCTCCTGGAGGATCCGCGTTGAGACGGTCGATGATGGTACTCCTGCTCGTGATCATGACCGCATGTGCGGGCACGTCGGGCACGGTGGAGATCCCTCCGGAGGAGCTGCCGTTCCCCGTCGCTCGCCAGCCGAGCGCGGCCGGGTCGCCCGCGCAGTCCCAGACCTTCACCGTCTATCTCGTTCGTGGCAACAGACTCTTTGCAGTCCCGCGCAGGATCCAAGCCGACCTGCCCGTCGCAGAGGCCGCGATGCGCGCTCTTCTGGACGGCCCGACCGCCGCCGAGAGGGCGGAGGGCATCGGGAGCCTGTTGCCACCGGACGTGAGCGTCCTTGGCGTCTCGGTTTCGGAGGCACTTGCGCGGGTGGATCTCAGCGGCGAGTTTCAGGCACCCGCACCTCCAGAGCTCGTCGCCCTGCGAGTCGCACAGGTCGTGTGGACTCTCACCGAGATCACTCCCGTGACCGAAGTCGCATTCGCGATCGACGGGGAGGCAGTCGCGGTCGCCACGGAGGGCGGAAACGCGGTGGAACGTCCCCTTCGTCGCACCGACTACGCATCGCTTACGCCTCAGGGCTAGGCCCCGCGGGAAATCGACACCCAACTGTCACATAACCGCCACCCGTTCGCGCCCTGGCCCCCTGAGCATGAGGAGCATGAGGCGTCCTCGCTGGCACGACGACCGCGCACAGACCGACCCACCTGGGGCGGCTGAGACATGTCCTCAGTGCGGTCATGTGGCGGCGCGCGGCGAGGACCGGCTGGTGGATCCGGTCTCGCGCACCGTGGTGTGCATACGGTGCGGGGCCGAGTGGGGAAAGGACAAGCGATGAAGCTGCACGCGAGCAACGCTCCGCTCCCGACCAGGCTCGCCACCCGGTGGCTTTCGCAGCGGACCTACGAGGCAGAGCGGATCCCTAAGCTTGCGGAGTTGCTGTCACGCAAGCGCGATGACGGGGTGCGCATCAGCGTCGCGATCCCCGCTCT
>JBBDRM010000116.1 GCA_040905475.1 Actinomycetota bacterium | reverse complement strand
AGGAGCGTGACGTGAATCACGTCCCCACTGAGGCGTGTCCGCTGGCGGGTCCCACACCGTCCGCTGTGACGTCCGAAGGAGGGACCGTGCCTATCGTAATAGGGATCGACGCGCACAAGAACACCCACACCGCTGTCGCGGTGGACCGGGTCACCGGCGCCGAGATCGAGCACCTCGAGGTTAAGGCTCGCAGCAAGGGTCACGAGCGGCTGGTCGTGTGGGCTCGCACGCTCGATGAGGAGCGGCTGTTCGCGGTTGAGGATTGCCGCCACGTCGCCGGTGGGTTGATGCGCCATCTCATCGGTCGAGGCGAGCGGGTGGTTCCGGTTCCCCCGAAGTTGATGGCCGGCGCGCGCAAGTCCGCGCGCACCCGCGGCAAGTCTGACCCGATCGATGCGCTCGCGGTCGCTCGAGCGGCGTTGCGGGAACCTGATCTGCCTCAAGCTCGTCTGGACGGGCCGGAGCGGGATCTGCGGATGCTGGTCGATTATCGCGAGAATCTCGTGCGAAACCGCACCGAACTGCAATGTCTGCTGCGCTGGCGGCTGCACGATCTGAATCCCGAGTTCGCGATCCCCAAGGGTGCTTTGGATCGGATCGTGTGGCTCGAGCGTGTTCGCGGTGAACTGACCTTGATGCCGCAGTCGATCGTCGTGGAGATCTGCCTGGACGTCGTGGATCGCATCATCGCGGCGACGAAGACTGCCAATGATCTCCAAAGGAAGATCACCGCGCTCGCGCGTCAGCTCGCGGCGTCGCTACTAGAGATCCCCGGTTGCGGTGCGCTCACCGCCGCGAAGATCGTGGGTGAGACCGCCGGCGTCGACCGGTTCTCATCGGAGGCGAAGTTCGCCATGCACGCCGGCGTCGCCCCCTTGCCTGTGTGGTCCGGGGATCGAACGCGGTTCCGGTTGAACCGGTCCGGCAACCGACAGCTCAACACCGCGATCCACCGCATCGCCGTCACACAGATGCGCGTCCACGAACCCGCGAAGCTGTTCATGAAGCGCAAGATGTCAGAAGGAAAGACCAAGACCGAAGCGCTTCGGAGCTTGAAGCGACACATCGCGCGGAAGGTCTATGACACGATGAAGAATCAACCGAACATCCCCACCGCCGGCTTGCAACCGACCGCCGCTTGACATAGGAGCAACCCATGCCCGACACGCTTGAGGCCGTTCTCGTTCTCTTCGTCGTCGTGTTGCCGGGCGCCCTCCATACATGGGCGGCGGAACGCGAAGCGGGGCGATGGGGTATCGGGCTCTCCGACCGTGTTCTTCGGTTCGTTGGGGCGTCCGTCGTCTATCAGATGGCTCTCGCGGCTCCGACATATCTCGCCTGGAAGGATCACCTTCATCGGCGGATCGTGAGCAACGGCGCCACCGCTTACTCCAGTTCTCTTACCGACGGGACCACGCCTTCGTGGGTCTGGTTGCTCGCACTCGCTTACGTCATGGTTCCGATCGCAGGCGGAACCATCGCCGGCGTGTCGATCCACCGGTGGCCCCGACTTTCCCGGATCCTGGTCGGGCGTGATCCCGCACCGAGAGCCTGGGACTTCCTCTTCGCCGGCCGTCCGCAAGGCGTCCTCAGAGCGCGTCTCAAGTCGAACGATCGGTGGGTCGGTGGTTGGTTCGGAGAGCGATCGTATGCCGCTGGATACCCGGAGCAGCCGCAGGACCTCTTGGTCGAACGAACGTATCGCCTACTCGAAGACGGATCGTTCGCCGAGGGCGAGGCAGACGGAGGTTACGACGAGATCGGTTCCAGCCTGCTGATACGATGGGAAGAGATCGTCGAGTTGGAATTCTTTCCTTCGCAACGGGGTGTCTGATGGCGAGACCATCGAGAGCCGTCAAGGGTGGATATCGAGGAGGATCCGGCGGCACCCCGCCGAAGCGACCGACGTCCGCCGGTGCTTCGGTTCCCCGTAAAGCGACCGCGGCCAAGATACGTTCGGCCCGCCGGGTAGCAAAGAGCGCCTAAGCCCCACCCCGCGAACCGGTTCAACAGGGGCGCTTCCCGAATCACACCCATGTAATCGTCACACCCCGTCCCTAACCTTTGAAGGTGAAAGGACGTGATGCCGTAATGCCCAAGCCTCGACGGAAACACCCCGGCTTCAACTCGCTCGACCTCTCTCTCCAGGGCCGGCAGTTCCTGCGGTTCCTGGAGAGCGCGGTCGGGGATGACATCGGCTGGCGGGCCCTCGGCAGCACGCGGGAACGGTTCCACGTGTTCGAGGTCACCGGCGACCGCGACCCCGTCGTCCTCGTCGAGGCGCCGGACCGGGTCGAGGAAGGGACCATCATCGGCCGGATGGCCTTCTGGCACGACCTGCGCGAGATGCCTCTCGTCGGCTACGTCGAGGTCGTCACCCACCGGATCGACCCGTGGATCTGGGCGAAGGAGACCGGCGATCGCACCATCGTCGACCTTCCCGAGAAGGCCCGGCGCCGGGAGGCCGATCGTCGTTCGGTCGTGATCGGAAGCGCCCGAGACCGCATCACGACGACGCTCGGACCGACGGCGACGGCGCCGACCGAAGTCGCCGGCCTCCCGTGGGTCCAGGTGATGGAGATCGTGGAGGAATCGATGCGGCGTTCTGCTCGCTCGAAGACGGCCACCGACGCGATCGCCTGTCCGGCCTGCGGCTGCCTCTGCACCAAGAACGATGCCGCGACGCACGTCTGCGAGCGGCTCGAGATCTCATCCAACTGAAAGGAAGGAAGATGATGACGGCAACGGTGATGGTCCGCGGACAAGCGGTCGTGCCGTCCTCGGACAGACTTGTCTCTCGTGACATCACCTCCGGAACGAGCGCCACACCCGCATGCGAAGCGATCGAGCAAATGGTCGCGAACGTCGTCTGGTAGGGCGTTGTTGTCGGTGCGCGTCGCTAATCTCTCTACGACATGCAGCGAATGCGCTCGGCCATCACGGGGAGAGTTGTTGGTTACCTCGCCGCGACGGTCGCGGTTTCGATCGTGTCGATCACTGCCGCAGCACGCGTAGGGACCTTCCGTGAAAGTGGCTCGCCGAGCGGCTCGTTCTGGCATCGCCTGCTCATGGACCGCACCACCGTCGGATTCGTCCGTGCGGCGGTCGTTATGGTGGCCATCTACGTGATCGCGAGCGGGGCCGCGCTCGTCGCCGGCGGTCGCTGGCTTCGCTCGATGAAGGCCACCGGTTTCGAGGTTGACGCTTCCAACCACGGAGAGATCACGATCGCCTCCCTCGAGCAACAGCTGCGCGACACGCGGGCCGAACGGGACGAAGCGATCCGATTGTTGAAGGAGGTCCATGGTGGTTAAATCGAGCGTGAGTCCCATGCCGAAGCGCCGCAAGCCTGACATCGATCCCCGGTTGCACGAGAGGATCGAGGACCTTATCCGTCGCGCGCGAGAATCCGATCGCGAGATCGAGGCCGTCCTCAAGATGGCACTCGAAGCCCGGCTGAAGCTCCGTAGAGTCGCAGCCGGGCGGTAGATACGCCTAAGTCCTGCTTTTCGATCCCGAGCCTCCGCGATTGCATCGTCTCCCGCCTCCGGTCCCCGACGGTACCGGCTATCGAGACAGCCTCGGGAAGTGGATCGATCGACTAACCGGTGCAGATCGAGACAGGAAAGCGGTACGTGCGCAACTGGCCCAGGATATGGACGAGTTTCCTGCTGACCCGCCGCCCAGCCAAGCGCCGCCACCCGTGCCCGACGGAACAGAGGTCATCACCCGCGGCGCGAAACCCGCTCCTGCTTCTCGTAACTAGATAGGCCTCATGGCTAAATCGAACGCGATGGCCCAGCGGGATCCAGCCTAGGATCCGCCCAGCGGGTCCGTCCGGCACGGCTGGTTCCGCAGTGTGTCACACGCCGGCGACGGCGCCTCGGCTTCCTCGCCGGCGAGTACACCCACAACCAGTCGTGACGGATGCTCTGCGTCGTGCAGCACCGTGTTCACCCCCGGCGGGAACACCGGCGCGAACGCCCAGAAGCCCGTGTGACCGGTCGGCGCCTCGATCCACACTCGTAGCCGCGACCCGGCGCGGAACGCGTGCGCGAACGGGAACACCTCGAGGCGCATGAACGTCGGTTCGCCCGGAACCAATTCCGACGCATCCCCGCGCAGGTGCGTGTGGTACGGCCGCAACGCGGTCGACCGCGCCTCATCCAACGCCCGATGTGACGCCCGCAGCCAGCCCCGCTGCACGTAGGTCTCCTGCCCGTCGGGCCGCACCTCTGTCACGGTCACCTGCAGGTCGGTGTCCGGCCCGGTCGTCGTCATCCACAGGTCGAGGCTCGCCGGCCCCGCGAGTACCAGGTCCGACGCGAGCGCATCCGTCGTGTACGCGACCGCGCCGCCGGGCGGCACCGGCACCTTCCACGTGAGCTGACCGGTCGTCCGCCCGTTCAACACGAGGCCCGGCTCGAGCACGTCCGGCGACGGCAGCGGATACAGATACGGGTCGCCGGCCTCTGCATCGGTCGGCGCCGAACCGGAGAGCAGGCCGCCGGCGCGCAGGTACAGCGCCGTCGGCGTGGGAGCCGGCTGGCCCGGCAGGTCGATCGACCAGGCCGGGACGTTGGTGTCGCCGTCCCGCGCGATCGCCGACTCCATCCAGATCTGAACGTGCGGCTGGGAGTCCTCGAAGCCGTTGTCGATGTCGCGCACGAACCGGTCCAGGAAATCCAAAGTCAGGTCCTGCGCGATCGACGAGTAGTAGTCGCGGCCGTGGTTGCCGTTCGAGACATTGACCCAAAGCAACGATGGATGCGCGAACCGCTCGTACGCTCCCCAGATCCGCGCCGGCAGCTGCTCGTCCTGCCACGCGTTGAACAAGAACGTGGGAACCTCGATCAGCGGGAACCCGTTCTCGGGCGCCCGGTCGTTCCACGATTCGTCCCCGAACACGTCGTCGTCGTAGGGATGCTCGAGGATGAGCCGCGGGATGAAGTAGTCGGGGATGTTGACCGACTCGTGCGAGACGTAGTTGCCGAGACAGTCGGTATCGCCGGCCAGCGCCGCCTGCGGTGCGGCGACCGTGCCGCCTTCCTTCTGGACGGCGGTCCACGCGAACGGGAAGTCGTACTCGAGCGCGCCGCCGGGCCAGGCGACGTCGCGATACAGGTCGCCAAGGGCCGACGACGGCGCGATCGCACGCAGGCTCGGCGGGCGCTGCGCGGCGGTGAGGAGCTGCGTGATGCCGCCGAAGCTCACGCCGATCATCCCGACGCGGCCGTCCGACCACGGCTGATCCGCCGCCCACTCGACGGCGTCGTAGCCGTCCTGTCCCATGGTCGACGCGAACGGATCGAAGGCGCCTTCCGAGCAGCCGGTGCCTCGGACCGAGACGCCCATCACCGCGTATCCGCGCTCGAGCAGCCGGTCGATGTAGGTGGCGACGCCGTTGTCGGCCGCGTCGGTGCCGGCGGCGTAGCCCTCGTAGTTGATGAGGACGGGGGAGGGCCCGCCCTCGGCGGGCCGCACGACGTTGTACCGAAGCCTTGTCCCGTCGCGAGCGGCGAGGTAGCCATTCTCCTCGACGGTCGCGACCTGCGCCCTCGCGCTCGGGAATACCGCCAGCGTGAGAGCGAGCACCAGCCAGAGCTTCCGTTTCAAGTCTCGTTCCCCCCGGTGTTTGTGGCTCGGTAAAGCTTCGACGCGCCGGGCCGAGACCCTTCACCCGATCCGGGCGTTCCGGCCGCAGCTGTTCATGACCTAATCCCGCACTTGTTCGCGACCGTCGCGCGCCCGGGCCGTTGCCGTCGTGTCGCCGAAGTACCATGCCTTCATGTGGCAAGGGGTGCGCGGGTTGAAGCTCTCGACGGCCAGAGCGGAATGGATCATCGTCGGAACGATCGTGGGCATCGTGACGGGGCTGGCGATATCGGCCACGTGGGTCTTCCGCGCAAGGCCGGCATCGCAAGTTGCGCCGTCGTTATGGAGCGAACTCCTTGCCGACCGCATTACGCTGGGCCTCATCCGGCTTCTGCTCTGTACCGGGGCGCTTTATGCCTTGGTCAGCATTGGAGTGATGACCAGTCGTCGGCGCTGGGTGCGAGCGATCTCCACGACGGGCGTCGAGGTGGATGCCTCTGCTGCCTCAGGTGACGCTGTCGCTGCCCTCGAGAGAGACTTGCTGCTCGCGGTGGCACAGCGCGACGAGGCGCGGCGATTGGCCTGGAGACTTGGCCGTGGTTAAATCGATTGCGAGTCCCATGCCGGCCAAATCGAGGAAATCCGAGGTTAGGGAAGAGCTCCTCAGGCAGCTCGAGGATCTCGATCGACGCGCGCAAGAGTTGGACCGTCAGATCGTCGTGACGCTCGAGAAGGCACGCCGAGCGCGAGAGAAGCTTCGGGCGGTCATCGCGCGCGAGTAGCCGTGGCGCTGGATCGACGCGGCCCGTCGGTCGGTCACCGTAAAGCGAGCGCGACCAAGATACGCTCGGCCCGCCGTGGGAGGGACCGAGGAGGCAGGTGTTGCCGGCGACCCGGAATGGACACGCCGCGAGAAACGGGAAGGTGCCTAAGGTGCGCGAACTGACGAAGCAGGAGATCCTCAAGCTCATCGATGAGAGAGCTCAATTCCTGCTTGGTATCAGCGGTAAGGAGTTCATGCGCCGGTACCGTCGGGGCGAGTTGAAAGACGCACCTGTCGAGGAACCCATCACGGTCCTCGCTGGCCTTGTCGAGCCGCGCACCATGCCACTTACCGAGGGATCCCGCTCGAGGACATCCAGATCCGCTCGATTCTGTGGCCGGACGACGCTGTGGCCTACATCAGGACTCGATCGCAACGGAGTCCCAACGATCGTGACATCGAACCGGAGTGGGCGACAGAGGCGGCGACCTCGCATAGAGAAGTCCCGTACTCACGAAAGCATGCGCGAGGAGGCCGAACGTCTCGACGACCTCGAAGAAAAAGACGCCCTCGACCCGGTTCCCTTCACGCGACTGAGGCGGTACGCGAAGGAGCCCTCGCAGGTATACGCGATCCGCATCCCCGCGAGCAGGCTGGAGGTGATCCGCCGGCTCGCCGAGCGTCGCAAGGAACAGCCGACCGCTCTATTGCGAGAGTGGGTGCTCGAGCGCCTCGACGAAGAGTTGGCGGAGACCGGCCCCAAGAATGTGAGGGAAGACCCTCCCATCTACCGTGGCACAGCAAGACCGGCAAAGCCGGGCGGAGCCCGACGAGGCTCCCAGAGAAAAGCTGCGAAGAAGCCCAGATCGTCGGGTTAGAATTCTTTCCTTCGGAACGGAGTGTCTGATGGCGAGACCATCGAGAGACACTGATCGTCGGAACGTTGCAGGCCAACAGCGAGATCCGGCGGGTGCCCGCCGAAGCGACCGACGTCCCCCGGTGCTCGGGTGCGCGAAAGGATGACCTTCGTCGCCGCGCTCGCGAGTCCGATCTCAGGATCGAGGCCGCACTCAAGATGGCATATGAAGCTCAGCTCGGCCGGATCTGCTCGATGGTTTCGAACTAGACTCGGATCCGGCCGTCCCTTACGGTCGCGCGATGCAGACACCGGTCGACGCATGGCGGGACCTTCCTCCTTTCGATCGACTCCACGACGCGATCGTTGCTCGCTCGGAACCCACGTTGGATCCGGACCCGTGCCCCGACGACATCCCGATCCACGTGACGGTCAAGGGGACCCGCGTGACGGTGCGGATCATTCCACCGAGGGGACCGGTTCTCGAGGTCCAGTTCCGATGGCGAAAGACCCACCATGAATGGCAACTCTTCGCGCGCGACGGTTCTCGCTGGATCGCCGATGGGCCCCCGAGACCGTCGGTGGGCCGGCTACTCGAGACACTGATCGTCGGAACGTTGCAGGCCAACAGCGAGATCCGGCGGGTGCCGGGTGCCGCGGTGGACTAAGGCCAATGCCGAACCGCCACGTATCAAGTATACTTCCACGTATGCCCCAGGTGACCCTGTACCTCGATTCCGAGACGGAGCGGAAGCTGCGCCGAGCGGCCAAGGCTGCGGGGGTCTCCCGCAGCAGTTGGGTCATGGACGCGATCCGGAGGAAGCTCGGTGAGGATTGGCCGGAGAGCTTCCTGAGCCTCGCCGGCGCGTGGAAGGACTTCCCGACGGCCGAGGAGCTCCGGAAGGGCCTCGGGCGCGACGCACGCCGCACCAAGATCTGATGTACGTGCTCGACACGAACACGCTCTCTTACTTCTTCCGCGGCGAGGGGCGGATCGCCGAACGACTCGCGAACGTCACCCCGTCCGACATCGCCATCCCGACCATCGTGTTATTCGAGATCGAGGCCGGCATCGCTCGCTCGCCGGAGGCGACCCGGCGCCGTGCGCAGCTCGACGAGGCCCTGGCGGTGATCCAAACGTTGCCGTTCGGCCGAAAGGAGGCGCGATCGGCGGCGCGGATCCGCGCCGATCTCGAAGGCGAGGGCGTTCCGATCGGTCCCTACGACGTCCTCATCGCGGGAACCGTAATGGCGAACGGCGCAACGCTGGTGACCAGGAACGAGCGCGAGTTCCAACGCGTCGCCGGGCTGGCAGTCGAGAACTGGTACTGACAGCGCGCCGGCCGCGGCGTCACTGCCACAACGTCGGGACGCGGTAATCGCCGAAAACGGGGTCGCGCGTCACCAGGGTCAGCCCTTCCTCGAGCGCTTGCGCGACCAGCAGGCGATCGAACGGATCCCGATGGAAGGTCGGAAGCTCTCGGATCCTCGCGGTGTGCGCCATGCGTACCGGCAATTCCTCGAACTCGGTGGCTGCGCTTGCAGCGATGATCTCGTTGAGATCGGCGTCGATCTTTCCGATCGTGGATTTGATGGCGATCTCCCATGTGCTCGCGACGCTCACGAAAACCTCGTGCGCTCCGCCGGCGAGCTCCTCCCGGAGCCGTTTCGGCAGCCTCGTCGGGGCGGCGAGGGCCCAGACGAGCGCGTGGGTATCGAGGAGGAGCCTCAGGATCTCCCCTCGAAGGCATCGAGGATCTCGTCGGGAAGCGGAGCATCGAAGTCCTGGCTCATGCGGATCCGGCCGCGCAGACGCCCGAGCTTGCGCGCGCGGGGTTTCTCCGTGATCGGCCCCAGTCGTGCGACCGGCCGGCCATGGCGGGTGATGATGATCTCCTCGCCGCCCTCTGCTCGGTCGAGAAGCCGGGAAAGGTGCGTCTTCGCTTCGTAAACGTTGATCTCGGTCATAGTCTGACCAGACTAGACCAGACTACGAACGAGGTCAAGCGCTGAGCCTTGACCGCTGCGTTAGATCGACCGGCGGTCGCTCGCCCAGCGACTCAGCTCGTGGCGGCTCGCCGCGGGGACGCCGATCGGGCCCGACGACCTCCTCATCGCGGGAACAGCATCGGCGAACGGAGCGACGCTCGTGACGAGGAACGAGCGCGAGTTCCAGCGTGTCCCAGGGCTCAGCATCGAGAACTGGTACTGATTCATTTGGCTGACATGTCAGCCATACTGCGCCGAGTCGGGCGCCCGTTGCTTTTCCCAGAAGCGTCTGACATGTCAGACACCTCTGAGAGCAGCCGTGCAACTGGCTCGTGGTCCTTGGGTCGAGCAGTTCATCGCGAGCCGGCAACCGTTCGCGATCAGGCCATCACTCGCGAACCTCTCGCGATCCCGCGGTTGATGTCGGTGTCGACCGCTACTATCGGAGTCGATGCGCAAGATCGTGCGTTGGATTACTGCAAAGCGCCGCCTATCGCAAGGGTTCGCGGCGGCCGGTGCGTTGTTCGGTGCCCTTGTGCTCGCCGTGTCAGGCGTGGCCGTGTTCCGATCGTCTCGAGTACCCGACGATATATCGGTGTGGCGCTTGGTGTTCGCGGACCATGCGACGACCGGGTTCCTGCGACTGGCCACGATCTCTCTGGCCCTATACGCGATTGCGAGCTCGGCGGCGCTCATCGTCGGCGGTCGCTGGCTCAGAGGCTTGAGCAGCACTGGGCTGCAGATGGACGACGCGCGGGCTTCCGAGGGGCTGGTCGACGAACTCCGGGCCCGAGCGCGAAGCGCGGAGCAGGCCCGCGACGAGGCTATAGGGGTAGCCCGGGAGGTGATGCGATGGTTAAATCAAACGTGAGAGCGATGCCTAAGCCACGGAAGTCGCGCATCCCTCCCGAGCTGATCGAGAAGCTCGAGGAGCTTGAGCGGCGCGCCGAGGAAGAACGGCGGAAGGCGGCAGAGCTCGACGTGCGGGCCGAGAGGTTTCAGCGCCGGCTCCGCGAGATTTACGCGGGACGGTAAGGAGGCGAGAGGGCCTCGAGCTTGTGCGTCAGATCAGGCGCCGGTCACTCGCCCACCGGCTCAACTCATGCCGGCTCGATAGCTGCAGCTTCCGCAGAACCGCCGACACGTGCGTCTCAACGGTCTTGACCGAGATGCTCAGCTGCCGAGCGACCTGCTTGTAGGCGTAGCCCCGCGCGATGAACCGCATCACTTCGCGCTCGCGCGGCGTCAGCTGGTCTAGCTCGGGATCCGCTACCGCCGCCGCCTCTCCGGCGAACGCATCCAGCACGAACCCCGCCAGCCGGGGCGAGAACACCGCATCGCCGTCGTGCACGCGCGCGATCGCTTCCGTCAGCTCGACCGGCGAGATCGACTTCGTCACGTACCCTCGCGCCCCGGCGCGGATGACCTCGATCACGTCCTCCGCAGCGTCCGAGACCGACAGTGCCAGGAACTTCGTCTCCGCCCCGACCGCACGGATCACGGCCGCCCCGCCACCGCCGGGCAGGTGCACGTCCAACAGCACCACGTCGGGCGACGTCGCAGCGATGCCCGACACGGCCTGCTCGACATCCCCGGCCTCGCCGACGATCTCGTACGTGCCGCCGAGCTCGGACCGCACTCCGGACAGGAACAGCCGGTGGTCGTCCACCAGGAACACTTTGATCGTCATCGCGGGATCACCAGACGAACCTCGGTTCCCGACGAAGGCTCAGACGTGACGACCGCCGTCCCGCCGTGGCGCTGCATCCGCCCGACGATCGACTCGCTGATCCCTCGCCGATCAACGGGCAGGGACGAAAGATCGAACCCGGACCCCTCGTCCCGCACATACGCCGTGATCGTGTCCGGGGCCATCTCGACGTACACCGACACCACCGACGCCCCCGAGTGCGCAGCGGCGTTCGCCGTCGCCTCGCCCAGCGCGTCCACCAGTGCCCGCAGGCGATCGTCCATCGGCGAGACATCCCCAACGACGACCGTCTCAACGGCAACCCGATGCAGTCGCTCCACCCGCGAGGCCATCTCGTCCACGGCCCGGCTCAACGTGTCGGCGCCGTTCCGTTCCCGGCCGTAGAGCCACGCTCGCAGTTCGCGCTCCTGCACGCGCGCCAGGGTCACCATCTCCTGCGGCGACTGCGCCCGCTGGATCATCGCGAACGTCTGCAGCGCCGAGTCGTGCAGGTGCGCGGCGACCTCGGCGCGCTCCTCAGACCGGATCCGCTCGCGCCGCTCGGTGGCGAGCTGCGTGAACAACCCGTAGATCCACGGCCCGAGGATCAGACTCACGCCTGCCACCGTCACCACGACCGCGAACGCCACGTTGCCCACCGAGCGCAGCGAGGTGTTCGCCGCCAGGAACGTGATCATTCCCGCGAGGACCAGGAACGCGCCCGCGGCGATCCGCGACTTCGAGCGCCCCGCCAGCGCGTCGGCCGGCGAGAGCGGCAGCCGCGAGGCGAGCCGCGCGAACCGCGCCCGCCCGGCGTCGTCGCCGCGCGTCCAGATGATCGCGGAGCCGAACGCCGCAAGCGCAGCCGACCACACCAGCGCGTCGCCGAGCCACAAGCCGACCTCGCGCAGCAACAGCAAGAGCCCGGTCACGATCATCGCGACCGAGACGACGACTCGCAGGCCCGACCGTCGCTCGCGAGCAGCAACGGCGGCGCCGGCGCGGGCCGGCCGGTCCTCGCCGCCGATCAGCCAGGCCACCAGGTAGGCGACGATCCCGAACCCGCCCGCGAAGGCGAGCACGACGAACGCGAGGCGGATGAGGATCGCGTCGATGCCGAGCCGCTCGGCCAGGCCTCCGGCGACCCCCGCGACCACGCGATCGGTCCGGCTGCGCGGGAAGCGCGTGCTCATCATCTCCATGAGGCGATGGTCGCACAGGCGTCTACCTGCGGCAATCGGGGTGACTCCTGAGATCTGGCCCGATCTCTCAGGGTTCTTCCAGGGTGGTCCCCGATGGTCCCGGCCGCCGCGACCCGCGATGCTGAGGCAGCGATGACCTCAGACCAGGAGAAGAAGATGGATGCGCAACCGCAGCAGGCCCGCCGGTTGATACGACGGACCGACGACAAGATGATCGCCGGGGTGGCCGGCGGCCTCGCCGACTACTTCGGTGTCGACCCGGTGTGGTTCCGCCTCGGCTTCGTGGCGGCGGTCTTCCTCGGCGGGTCGGGGCTCCTCGCCTACGCCGTGCTGTGGGTGGTCATGCCCAAGGGCGCGGGCGGCGAGCCCTCGACCGTCGAGCGCACGATCGAGCGCGTCGCGCACTCGATGCGGAACACGCCGGCGCTGGTCGGCGGCGCGCTCGTGATCCTCGGCGTGATCCTGGTCGCGAACCAGCTCCTCGAGTGGCGGGCGGGCGTGATCTGGGGCTTCGCGCTCATCGTCTTCGGGGTCATCCTGTTCGTCCAGCGCGACGAGGTGCGCGCGGCCGAGCCGGCCGCGGCGACCGCGGTGCTTCCGCCGGCGCCGCCCGGCGACACCGCGGTGCTTCCTTTGGGCGCGCCGCCGCTTCCGCCCGGGACGGCGCCTTCCCCGCCGCCCCGCCGCGTGCGCGAGCGGTCCTCGCTCGGCTGGATGACGCTCGGCGGTTTGTTCGTCGTCGTCGGCGTCGTGACGCTGCTCGATCTCGAGGACGTCATCCGGTTGACCGCGGGCCAGTACCTGGCGATGGCGGTGGCGACGATCGGCGTGGGGCTGCTCGCCGGCGCCTGGTACGGGCGCGCACGGTGGCTGATCGTGCCGGGCCTCGTGCTGATCCCCTTCATGCTGGCCGCGAGCCTGATCCACGTTCCGTTCGAGGGCGGCGTCGGCGATCGCCTGTTCCGTCCGACGAGCCTCGCCGCGGTACAGCCCGAGTACCAGATCATCGCCGGCCAGATGCTGCTGGATCTCAACGAAGTGCCGTTCGGGCCCGGCACATACACGATCGAGGCGACCGCCGTCGCCGGCCGAATCCTGGTGCTCGTCCCCGAGAACGTGCGGGTCGAGATCCACGCGAAGGCCGGCGCCGGTCAGGTCAGCCTCTTCGGTCAGACCGACGAGGGTCTCAACGTGGACGTGCGGCGGATCTTCGAGCCGCGCCTCGCGACGACGTCGGCCGGCGTTCTGCGGCTCGATCTCGAAGCGGCACTCGGCCAGGTCGAAGTCGCCTTCGATCTCGAGAGCGTCGACCGGCCGTTCGGGGTGCGGTCGTGAGGCGCCACCGGCTGGATCCGCTGTCGCTCGTGTTCGGCGCCGCGTTCGCGATCCTCGGCGGGCTGTTCCTCTTCGCGCAAACCGGTATCGAGGACCTGCACGCGAAGTGGCTGTGGCCGGTCCCGCTGATCGTCATGGGCGGGCTGATGATTCTGTTATCGATCCGCGAGGAGCGGTCGCGTCGCGGCACCCGCGGAGACGAGGAGCCGCTTCCGTGACGACGTCGGGCGTGTGGGAACAGCCCGACGGGCTCATCGAGCGGGGCTTGGAGCTCCTTCGGACGGGCGCCCGCGCGAGCGATCGCAAGCGAGACGCGCTGCTCGCGCAACAGGAGCGACTGCGACGCCGACTCCTGGAGATCGCGGCCCGGCGCTTGCGTCAGGGTGAGGCCCCGGCTGGCCGGACGGGAAGCGAGTAGCGCTAGGTCGAACAAGCCGATCCGCCCGAGAGCGCCCGTAAGCGCGTTCGCTGTCTCATCGTCACGCTATGTTCATCTCAGGATGCTCCGCATCATCAAGGCGATAAGCGATCGACCCAGGGAGTTCATCGCTGCCGGGTTCGCCGTCCTCGCCGTGGCGGGCGCCTCGGTTACGGAGATCTGGGTGTTCCGCCGAGGCTCGGCGCCGCGGGGCAGCTCCTTCTGGGAATCGATCCTCGCCGATCGTGCGACGGTTGGTTTCTTACGCGCGGCGTTCGTCATGCTTGCCCTCTATTCGATCGCCAGCGCGGCAGCTCTGATCGCGACCGGCAGATGGATCAGGACACTGAAGACGAGCGGGTTCGAAGCCGACGATCCTCGGGCCCTCGATGCAGCGCTCAGAGATCTGCGGGCCGAGTTCGAGGCCGCGAAGCAGGAACGAGACGAAGCGCAGCGCTTGTTGTGGAGATATCTGCATGGTTAAATCGAACGCGAATCCCATGCCGAAACGGCGAAAAGTCCAGGTCGATCCGGAGCTGCTCAAGGCGCTCGAGGACCTGGAACGACGTTCCCGCGAGTCAGATCGCAGGGCGGCGGAGGTCCTCGCCCGTGTCGATCAGATCCAAAAGCGTCTCCGCGAAGCGTACGCCGCCCGCTGATCCGGGCATCACGAATCACACCCTTGTAATCGTCACACCGCGCGATCGTCCTGTTCGAGATCGAGCCTGGTATCGCTCGTTCGGTTGACGCTACTCGGCGCCGCGCCCAGCTCGACGAGGCGCTCGCGCTGATCGGGCCCTGCGACTCCTCATCGCGGGAACAGCATCGGCGGGTCATCGATCGTACGACCAGGATCCTTGAGCTCAGATAAGCCGCCGGTCACTCGCCCACCGGCTCAGCACATGTCGGCGCGATAGCTGAAGCTTGCGTGCTGCTGCAACGGGAAGTACGGCTCCGGAGTCGCGATCCCGCAAACGAAAGGAGCGAGGACTAAGCCTCGCTCCTTCGCGGTTGAGGTACCCGTGGTGTACGGGCACATCCCTGCGTGGCTTCATTCTCCCATGTCCTCTTGATGATGCAAGTGCCGGGTGGCAGGGCGGCTATCCCTGGTCGCCGCCCCGGCGAGGGTCCCCCAACCTCAGTTGAGGGGTGGACCCGACGAGATTCGAACTCGCACCTCAACCTTTGCAGGGATGTGTGCTTCCAGTTACACCACGGGCCCACCGCCGTCGGCGACGGTAGGTCTCGTGGGTGTCCGAGTCACGTCCGGGAACAGCGAGAAGATTCAGTCATCCTCGCCGTAGGGCTCTACATCCTCGGCGGCACGGAAAACCGCAGGCTCCAGGATCGCAGGAGCATCGGGATCCGCGACGATGTCGGAGCGGAAGTTCACCTGGTACTGGATCCGTTTCGCGCGCGTGCGACGTTCGATCTGATCCAACGTCAACAGAACGAAGAAGCGCCGACCGTACGCGTTGTTCTCGTTCAAGACGACGAATGCGAACAGGTACTTGTCGCCGAGGGCCCTTGCCATCGCGTACTCGCGCTCGGTCGCGCCGAAGAAGAATCCGTTCAGCGCTTCATCGCGGATCGGCTTCTTGGTTGTCTTCATCTCGACGAGCCGGATGTTCGGCAGGAATCCGTCGATGTTGTCGACGGTGAGGGCTTCGCACGGCTCAGTGGTCATGACGGCGTCAAAGGTCTGGATGCCAAACGCTCCGACGGGCAACAGCGTCACGATGCGGCGCTTCGTTTGAAGGTCGGGCGCCTGGAAGCGGGGGTCCAGGAGAAGGAGATGCAGCCCGGCGCTCTCAACGCGTCTGTTCGAAAGACTCTTGCCGAACTTGATCTCCGACTCGGACACGCGTCGGATGATCGGCGATCCTGCGGCACTAGATCAAGGAATGTGTCCCTCGCCTATGCTTGGCGATGCCGGCCGCCGCGCAGCGAGTGCTCACCATCCGGCGTTCTGAATATTTTGAACGCAGCGTACGTTCGCTGCTAGGATTCCCAGCCGGAGGTGAAGCGCATGGGGATCCTGCCGGATGAGATCGAACGGATCGTGAACGCGGCCCTCGTTGCAGAGCTTACCGTGGTGAACGCCAAGGGCCGTCCCGTCACTCATCCGATGATCCCGCTCTACGACGGCTCCAAGCTTTGGTTCCACTCCTCGATCCTGTTCTCGAAGAAGCTCGCGCACATCCGAGCGAACCCGAAGGTCGCGGTCTCGATCACGGACCCGCGCGCGGTGACGGCCGACCCCTTCCACCGCGTGACCATCCAGGGCGACGCGCGCGTGATCGACGACGACGTTCACCGCGGCTGGGAGCCGGCCGTTCTGCAGCTCTGGATCGACAAAGAGCCGATCATCAAAGACTTCTACGCCAAACGCGTCGCGCTGCCGCTGTTCTGGGAGCGCGCGCTGATCGAGGTCACCCCGCGCCGCGCGATCCTCTGGGAGAACGGACGCACCGACCTGCCCCCCACGGTCTTCGAGCTCGAGGCGGTGGCGTCATGAGCCAAGCGACCGCAACCTTTCCGCCCGATCTAGAGCGCAGCTTCTCCCACGCCGTCCTCTCGTGGGTCGGGGACGACGGCTATCCGATGAGCGTCGCGAGCCGCTTTGCGGTCAAGAACGAGCGAGTCGTGCTCCACGAGATCGGCGAGGTCGTCTCGCCGCCGTCGGGACGAGACGTCAACGTGATCTTCTCGCACATCCGCCCGCGGCCCGGCGAGGGATACGACGAGCGTCGCTACATCTCGGCGTGGGGACGCTTGCGCCGCGCCGGCGGCACGGTCGAGTTCACGTCGACCGGCTCCTACCACTGGGACGAGAAGGAGACGCCGTTCTTCCAGTACTCGGAGCTGACCGTTCCGCAGGCGCATCGGTTCCTCGGCGAGCTCAGCGAACGGCGCGGCGAGACGGTAAAGCCGAAGCTCGCGGCCGGATGGCTGTTCCTGCGCGCGACGAGGCTCCCCTTCCTGACGGCGACCGCGGTGCCGGTCTTCCTCGGGGTCGCGGCGGCGGCGCGGCGCGGACCGTTCCGGCCGGGCCTGGCGCTGCTGACCTTGCTCGCAGCGTGCTTCATCCACCTCGGGCTCAACGTCGCCAACGACGTCTTCGACGACGCGTCCGGCGCCGATGAGGCGAATACGCGACCGACGCAGTTCTCCGGCGGTTCGCGCGTGATCCAGTACGGCCTGGTCTCGCGGAAGGCGATGGCACTGATGGCGGCGGGCTTCTACGCGGCCGGGATCGGGATCGGTCTGTACCTCGCCGCGACGAGCGGCTTCTGGGCGCTGTTCTGGCTCGGCGTCGTGGGCGTGTTCATCTCGATCGCGTACACGGCGCCGCCGCTTCGTCTGGTGCACCGTGGGATCGGCGAGGTCGTCGTCGCGTTGGGCTTCGGCCCGATCGTCACTCTGGGCGCGTTCTACGTGCAGGCGCAGCGCTACACGTGGGAGGCGCTCTACGCGTCGCTGCCCGTCGCGCTGCTCATCGCGCTCGTGCTGTACCTGAACGAGATCCCCGACCGTACGGCCGACGCCGTCGCAGGGAAGCGCACGCTGCCGGTGCGGTGGTCGAAGCCCGGGGTGCTGCGAGGCTACGCGTTGGCGGTCGCGGCGACGTACGGGCTGATCGTCGGCGGCGTCGCGTCGGGCGTGATGCCGGTCCCAGCGCTGACGGCACTGGTCACGATCCCTATGGCGATCGGTGTCTACAAGGGCGCGCGCGAAGCGTACGACGACCCATACGCGCTGATGCCTGCGATGGCGAAGAACATCCAGCTTCACCTGGCGACGGGGATGTTGCTCGTGCTGGGCTTCGTCGCCTCGACGGCCGCGCACCATCTGGCGGACGACGTGCCACGGCTTCTTCGGTAGGCCCTGTGCGTCTCCCCATGATGGCTGACATGGCTGACATGTCGAGGCTCTTCCGGGGCTGTCGGACAAGTTGTCGTCAACTTGTCTGACAATTGTCTGACACCTCGGAGGGAGCTGAGGACCGGGAGAAACGTAAGGAGCGAGGCCATTGACCCCGCTCCTTAGAAACGCCGGATACGCGGCTGCGGCTATCGCCATGACGGTCGTTGCCGCAACGTCCCTGGCCAGTGTCGGGACGTTCCGTGGTTCATCCGCAGGGAAAGAGATGGATGCGGTCGATGAAAACGACTGGATTCGAGGCAGACGACCCTCGGGCGCTGGACGAGGCGATAAGCGAGCTTCGCGCACGGATGGCAGCCGCCGAGCGAGATCGCGATGAAGCGAAGCGATTGTTGTGGAGGTTTCTGCATGGTTAAATCAGCTGTGAACCCCATGCCCAATGCAGCGGCGCCTGCGGGAGGCGTACGCCGACCGTTAGACGCGAGCCCTCTTCAATACGAGCCGAACCGGAGGAAGCATGGCAGAGGCTTGGCGGATCAACGGGACGGTTCTCATCGCGTGTAACTGCGATTGGGGCTGTCCGTGCAACGTCAACGCCCGCCCTACGCAAGGCTACTGCGAAGGCGGCTGGACGTGGGTTACCGACGAAGGGCGGATCGGGGACGTCGCGATCGACGGGCTGTCCGTCTCCGTGTTCTGCAAGTGGCCCGGCGCGATCCACGAAGGGAACGGCACCGCGATCTCGTTCATCGACGAGCGCGCCGACGAAACGCAGCGGGAGGCGTTGACACGGCTCGTGCGCGGCCAGGTCGGCGGCCCGTGGGAGGTCTTCATCAACACCTACACCCTCGCGGGGCCCGAACCGGCGCACTACGAGCTCACCCTCGACGACTATGCCACGACCTTGCGGATCGGTGACACCGTCCATCTCGAGCTGACGCCGATGAGCAACCCAGTCACCGGAGCCGAGGCGCACTCGGAGCTGCACATGCCGGAGGCGCTGGTCGTCAAGCGCGCGGTGCTCGCGACGAACAAGACCTTCCGAGTCACCGACCCGGCCATCGACTACGACTACTCGGGCCGCTACTCCGCGTTCGGGCGCTTCGAGTACCAGAGCTCATAGGCGAGCGCACAGGCTTCCGACCTTCCCATGACACGCGGTTAACCCGCGCTAGCCTCCCGGGCAGGCCGGGACAGGGGAGGGCACATGCCGCATGTAACGATCGATTGGCTGGGGGTCATCGTCGCGACGGTGACCGCGATGGTCGTCGGAGGGGTCTGGTACCACGTCTTCCAGGACAGCTGGATGGGCTACATCGGAAAGACCCGCGAGGAGCTGCAAGCTCAGGGTGGCCTCGGTTACCTCATCGCATTGCTCGGTGCCTTCGTGAGCGCGATCGTCATGACCTACGTGACGCAGTGGGCCGGCGCGGGCGGGTTCGGCGAGGGCACCCTCGTCGGCGTCGTGATGTGGGCAGGCTTCGTGCTCTCGACGCTCGTAACCGGTTCGGTGTTCGAGGGCCGGCCGTGGGGCCTGATCATGATCAACTCAGGGAACTCGCTGCTGACGTTCCTCCTCGTCGGCGGGATCGTCGCGGCGTTCAACTAGCGAAGGATCGAACGTGGGAGCGAGGCTGATCGGTGTCAGTACCGGCTTGCTCGCTTCAAGAAGCACCGGCGTGAGTTGCCGAGGCGACTTCGCAAGTCGATGGACTGACGGAGCCGCGATCGTAAGGAACCCGTAGGACCTCCTTAAGGGTCTCGAAAGGATCGCGGTCCATCATCGCTCTCGTCCGCTACGACCGAAGGAGGAGCGATGGTTCGACGGCTACTCACCGTGATCGCGCTCGCAGGCGCGATCGTCGGCTCAACGGCGGCGCTCGCATCGGCCGGCGTCACGGGTCCCGCGTTCTACGTCGACGGCGTCGTCTACCGGACGGTGGGCACACCCACCGACCTCTCCGGGACCGGAGCGCCCGCGCACAGCTTCGACACGATCTACCAGTTCTTCGGCGCGCAGCCGTTGAACGTTGCCACCGCTGCGCCGGGCGACCCCGGCTACAACGGTGGACGCTGGATGGTCCACGGCCTGGAGTTCGACGACTACGAAGCAGCCGTTGCCGCGTTCGACTCGAACGACAGCGGCGACTTCGACAGCGACGAGGAAGTGCAGGCCGCGCTCGACGCCGGAGCCGCCACCGACATCGGCGTCGTCAAGCAGTTCGTGTGCCCGGTGATCAAGCAGCCCCACGCATAACGACATCGCATCTCGGAAGGGGCCGCGCGGGCGGCCTCTTCCGCGTTCGTAAGGGTTCTGTAACAGATCGGCTCTAGGCTCGACGGATCGGATTCGGATAATGGAGGGACCCATGGCCGAAAACGCAGCCCCTGTCCCGCGCAAGGGGATCGTGGCGAGGACGATCGGCGTCGCTCGGGCGCACCGGGGCGCGACCGCGGCGATCGTGATCGCGCTGCTCGGCCTGACGATCTTCGTGTTCGCCTGGTTCGAGCCCCACAAGGCGTTCATCGATAAGACCGTCGCGGAGGACCTGCCGGCCGCGGCCGCGCCGGGCTCGCAGTCCTCGGTCCTCGCGACCGGGGTATTCCGCGGGCTGGACCACGACGCTTCCGGCAGCGCCTCCCTGGTGCGGGTCGACGGGAAGCTGTACGTCCGCTTCGAGGACGACTTCAGCGTCCTGAACGGCCCCGACCTCCTCGTGTATCTCTCGAAGCACGATGCCTCGAGCGAGGCCTCCCGTTTCGCGACCGGTTTCGTCTCGCTCGGGGAGCTCAAGGGGAACCGCGGCTCGCAGAACTACGCGATCGCGGCGAACGTGGACCCCGCCGATTACCGCAGCGTCGTGGTCTGGTGCCGGCGGTTCAACGTCGGCTTCGCCGTCGCGCCCCTCGAGTCCCAGACGTGAACGCCGAAGCCGCCATCGACCTCGCGCGCTATCGTCGCACCATGACGTCTGTGCTCGTCGTCGAGGATGAGCCGGTGGTACGCGAGGTCGTGGTTCGCTACCTGCGCGACGCCGGCTACGCGACCTCGGAAGCGGCTGACGGCCTCGAGGCGCAGCGGATGCTCGAGGCGGAGATCCCGAGTCTCGTGATCCTCGACGTGATGCTGCCCGGCGTCGACGGACTGGAGCTCTGCCGGTGGCTGCGCGCGCGCGATCCCGTTCCGATCATCATGCTGACCGCCCGCGGCGAGGAGGCCGATCGCATCGTCGGGCTCGAGCTCGGCGCCGACGACTACGTGACCAAGCCGTTCTCTCCCCGGGAGCTCGTCGCGCGGGCGCGTTCGGTCCTTCGTCGCGTCGACGGGTCGATGCCGGCCGGCGAGCGCCTGGAGATAGGCGGGCTGACCATCGAACCCGGCACGCGAGAGGTGATCCGCGCCGGAGAGACGCTGACGCTCACCGCGCGCGAGTTCGACCTGCTGTGGTTCCTGGCGTCGAACCCGCGACACGTCTTCTCGCGGGAGCAGCTCATGGACAACGTCTGGGGATACCACGCGGCCAACGACACCGGAACGATCACCGTCCACGTGCGGCGCCTTCGTGAGAAGATCGAACGTGACCCGTCCTCGCCGGAGCACATCGAGACGGTGTGGGGCGTCGGCTACCGGTTCGTGCCGTGATCGAGACCACGATCGCAGCCGTCCTCGGCGTCCTCGCGGCGGGCGGCGTCGTGGCGGTCGCGCTGCCGCGGCTCTCACACCTTCGCTGGCAGCTCGTGGTCCTGTGCGTCTCCGCGGTCGTCGCGCCCATCGCCGCGGTGCTCGTCGCCGGGGCCGTGATGTTCAGTGCGCACGACGCGGCGGTCCTCGCTATCGTCTCGGGGGCTTCCGCGGCGACTTCGGCAGCGGTCGCCATCCTGCTCGCGCGGCGTATCGCGCGTACCGTGGATCGGGTGCGAGCGGCGTCCGCCCGCGTCTCCGCCGGCGATCTGACGGCCCGGCTTCCGGTCGAAGGCCCTTCCGAGCTGGCGGCGATCGCCGAAGCATTCAACGACGTCGTTACCTCGCTCGCCCGGCTGATGGACACCAGACGGAACCTCGTCGCGTGGGCGAGCCACGATCTCCGCGCTCCGCTGTCGTCGCTCCAGGCGATGATCGAGGCGACGCAGGACGGCCTCGCGTCGAGCGAGTATCTGCCCGAGATGGAGCGGCAAGTGCGGACGCTGAGCCTTCTGGTCGACGACTTGTTCGAGCTGTCCCGGATCGAGACGCGATCGCTGGATCTCGAGCTGGTCGTCGTCCCCGTGGTCGAGCTCGCCGCGGGATGCGTCCGCTCGTTACAGGCGCAAGCCGAGGCCAGGCGGGTGCGTCTCGAGGTCGTGTCCGATGGGGAGCGGCGCGCGCGGTGCGCGCCGGACAAGATCGAACGCGTGCTCATGAACCTGCTCTCCAACGCGCTGCGGCATACCCCCAGCGACGGATCGGTCGCGGTCTCGGTGCTCGGCCGGGACGGCTCGGTGGTGGTTGCCGTCGAGGACACCGGCTCGGGCCTCCCGGCCGGCGTGGGCGACCGCGCGTTCGACAGCTTTTGGCGGGCCGACGCGGCCCGGACCGGCTCCTACGACGCGGGCGCCGGGCTCGGCCTGGCGATCTCGCGAGGTCTCATCGAGGCTCACGGCGGCCGGATCTGGGCGGAGGATCGCGCCGGCGGTGGAGCGCGGTTCGTCTTCACGCTGCCGGCCGTGTGACCGCCGGCCGGCCGGCCCTAAAGGCCGTTCTTCGCGATCTGCGCGCTGCGTCGTAACGTCGCTTCGACCTCGGGTCGCGAGGCCATCGGGATCAGCCCGGCGCGCGCCGCGTGGAGCAGGAGATCCGAAGCCTCGACCCCGGCCATGATCGGCGGCAGCGGTACGGCGGGCGGCGGCGGGCCGACGTAGGTGCCCGCGCAGTCGGTCAGCATCCCCGGCTCGAACGCCGGAACCGCCAGCACCGGCGCGGGGCGAGGTCCGGCGCCGAAGTCGAACGCCTCGAGGAAGAAGCGGTTCTCCGCGAGCGCGGCCGCGTCGCGCATCGTCAGCGGCGCGAGCCCGAATCGCCACTCGGCGAACGCGAGATACGACGTATGATCGACGCCGTTCGCCGGATGATAGACGGCGCGGCGGCGCGCGTACGGCGACATCACGACGCTCGGCAGGCGCCCGCCCGACTTCGAGAAGTCCAGCTCCAGATCGGCGTTCGCGCGCTCGTCGGGGAAGAACGTGTGCGGGACGTGGTCGTAGAAGCCGCCGTCCTCGT
>JBBDRM010000115.1 GCA_040905475.1 Actinomycetota bacterium | reverse complement strand
CCAGCCGCAATTCGCCGCACGGCGCCGGGTCCCTGCCCAGGGACTGAACGCTTACGGAAAAAGCCCTGTTACCAGGGCTTTTTCCGTAGCAGGCCTGTAAGCCGGAGAATCGTCCTACTAGCACCGACCGCAGGTCGGGGCCTGCCCGAACGGTGGCCCCGAATGCAAAACGCACTCACCGACTTCCTCGACTACTGCCAGATCGAGCGGCGGTTAGCGCCGCTCACCTGCTCGGCCTACGAGCGCGACGTCGCCGCCTGCCTGCGCTTCCTGCAGGCCGCGGGCCTGCGCGAGTGGGCGGCGGTGCGCCCGCTCGACCTGCGCCGCTTCCTCGCCGACGAGGCGACGCGCCGGCCGGCGCCCTCGAGCCAGGCGCGCACGGTCGCCGCGCTCAAGGGCTTTTTCCGCTTCCTGGTCGAGAACGAGGAGATCGACCGGAATCCGGCCCAGGTGCTGCGGACGCCGAAGAAGCGCGAGGCGCTGCCGGACGTGCTCGACAGCCGCGAGCTCGCCCGCCTGTTGCGCGCCGTCGAGCGCGACGACGTCTGGGAACGCCGCTTCGCGGGCAAGCGCGAGCGCGACCGGCTGATGCTCGCCCTGTTCGCCTACGCCGGCCTGCGCCGCAGCGAGCTGCTGGGGCTCGACTGGGACGACGTCGACCTCGAACGGCGGCTGCTGCACGTGCGCAGGGCGAAGGGCGGCCGGCAACGCGTCGTGCCGATCCACCCCGCGCTTGCGCCGCTCTTCCTCGATTACCTCCAGTTCCGGGCGCGCGACCCGGAGCCGGCGCTGTTCGTCGGCGTCCAGGGGCGGCGGCTCTCGCAGACGATCATGACCCAGACCTTCCTCCGCTACGCGCGCGCCGCGGGGGTCACCGAGCGCAAGCGCGTCACACCCCACACGCTCCGGCACGTGTTCGCCTCCGAGCTGCTGCACGCCGGTGCAAACCTGCGCCAGATCCAGGAACTGCTCGGGCACAAGCACCTCGACTCCACCCAGCGCTACACCCGCATCACGGCACACGATCTCCGCGGAGCGGTCAAGCGCCTGCACTTCCCCTCGAACCCGCGGCCTCCCGCGTGACAGGCCGGGCTTTGCCGGGCCCTAGCGGCAATTCGCGGCGACTTCCTGCGGAACTCGCGAGCGCGCGATCGCGTCTCACCTGTAACCAGCGCGATGCGGCTTTACTCCGCCACGGAAGCAACGAAACGACGCAAGGCGAGTTTTCCGAAGGCCCGACCCTCAGCGCAAAGGCCGCGCCGAGTTCGCTGACGGCGGGGCCGCGGCGCGGCCGGCGAGCGCGACTCCTACGATCCGCATTGTGAGCTTCGCAATCTTTCAGCGGCCAGAGATAGCCGAGGTCGTGGAGCGCTTCTCCGAATCCAGCCGCGTGACGGTTGTGGTCGGCGCAGGTTCTTCGATCGAGGCCGGGCTACCGGGGTGGGAGCCGCTAATCGAGCGACTTCTGGAGCGTTCGGCCCAGAAGACCTTCGATGCGTCTGAGATGCCGGACCGAAATCGGTGGGTTGACGAAACTCTCGCCAAGGATGGCCTGCTGGGAGCAGCCGCCGTCGTAGAGGCTCTCTCAGGCGAGCAGCTGCAGGAGTGGCTGCTCGAGGAACTGTTCGGCGGCGGAACTGCGGCCGATTTCGTCCCTGGGCCGATATCGCGCCAGATCGCTCAGCTGCGTCGACGCCTGCAGGAGCGAATGACGATCGTTACCAGCAACTACGACGATCTCTTGGAGCAAGCGCTTCGAGAAGCCGGCTTCGCCGCCAAAGATGTCAAGTCGTACATCCGGCAGCGCAAAGTGATCCCTGCCGGAGCCGTTCCAGTCACTCACCTCCACGGATACGCCGGACGAGACGGGACCAAAGGAACGCTCATCCTCTCCGAGGAGCACTATCACCAAATGCAGCGCGGCTCCTCCTGGCAGGAGGAGCTAATGGCCGAGCGCCTGCTGAATTCGAACTGCTTGTTCGTCGGAAGCAGCCTGACGGATCCGAATCCGATCCGATACCTCTACGGCTACCGAGGCGAGCGCCCTCATGCGGCGCTCTTTGTCAGACAGGCCGAATCCGCTGAGCTCCCAGTGAAAGTCCGAGCGGCGCGCGAGGAGGCAACGGCGCGACGATGGCAACGGTGCGGGGTCGACGCGATCTTCGTCGATCACTTTGCGGATGTCGCACAGGTGCTACACGAAATCGGACTACGCCACGCGGATCCAGCCGCTTATCGATCACTCCATCAGCGCGCCAGCATGTGGATCACCGAGGTCGAGTCCTCAGTGATCGGAGTGGACCGCGATACAGACTTCGAGCTCGGACAACGGTTTCTCAGCGATCGGCTTCGAGCCCTTCTGGATCGAGGTATTGCGGAGGCTGAGCGTTTCGGTGCTGACTTCTCCAGCGAGGGGATCGCAGCGTCCCTGTGGCTGGCGACCCGCCACGGCGACGGCCTGATGAGCTGGGCAACGACAGACCGACTGCATAGGGACCGTTCCACGATGCAGGCTGTGCCGATCGAGGCTGGCAGCAGATGGATATCTGTCGAGGCCTTCTGTCGCGGTACGCGCGTGGAGGAGGATCGAGAAATCTACGCCTCGCGCTGGCGATATATACGCGGGCTACCACTCACGCCAGCGGTACCGGGCTTAGGCCTGCTGCCAGTTGGATGCATGACCGTCGCATCTACCTTGCCAGCGGGCCAGACCGTCCTCGATGTGATGGACGACGGACTCAAGGCGGAATTCCACGGAATCCTCGTTGAGGGGATGTTGGCCTTCCTCTCGGAGGCCGCTTCGGCTGCATCTCTCTAACGCGCGACGTCTTCTGTGGCCCGTATAGTTCGTCTCGTGGCTACGCGGCGCAGCGAGGTTGTACGTAAACTCGGGCATGGACGGTACGTCGCGCGCGATGCAGGTTGGGCCAGACCTGAGATCGTCCGAGCTTTCGACAAAGCGCTGAAGCAGGAGCTGGCGGAGAATCGCCGCAAGCGGGAAGAGCTTCGGCGAGAGCGCGAAGCCGCTTCCTAGCGATCACCCACGACGCGGCGCGGTGCGACTTTGGCTGATGCCGGCCGCTGCCACTCGAGAAGGCCATCGCCCTCAAGCGCCGATGCGCTTGCGGTACATCCGCCGCAGGCCGGCGCGGTTGATTCGGTAGTTGACGAACCTCTCAGAGAGCGCGTAGCGCACAGCGATCGTCGCGGTCGGAACGCCGCGCTTCGCCAGCGGGAAGAGCTGACTGTACGGCAGCACCATCGCACCGCCGACGCCGTAGGCCTCGTCCTCGATGTCGCGGTTGTATGTACGGAAGCCAGTGGCGGGATCGATGCTGCTCGGCGGGTGACCCATCACGACGTGCGCGAGTTCCTCGGCCAGCGTCGCTTTCTGGCGGACGAGATCGTGGGTCGGGTTGAGGATCACCATCGCCTTGCCGGGAGCGATCAGCGTGCCCAGAGGAAGTTCACGAGGCGATGATCCACGGCGCAGTCTCCTTCTCCGAGGAGGTGCCCGGGCTGGAGCCGTTACGGCGGGCGGCTCGGCAACGGCCGAAACCAAAGCAATGGCGGAGGAGGACGTCCGCTTCGGGCTCCTGTTCGTCCGCGACTCGGTAATCGAGCGCAAGCGCGAGCAGGCAGCACGGAACGCGCTCAAACAGATCCTCAAGCCGAAGCCGACCGATCGCGAAGTGAAGGATCGGCGCCGGCCGGCTCCCGACAGCGAGCTTGACACGCGAGATCCGGCAAGCTACGTTCATTAGATGCTAGCACCTATCATCTGCTGAGAGTGCACGGCCAGGCCCACGCAGAGCATGCAGGGCCGCTGAGCGACGCGGACCTGCGCCGCGAGGTGGCGGCCGCTCCGGTGCCGTCCTTCCCGGACACCGCCTTCGCCCGGCCGCCGCGGCTCACCGACGCATGCGTCGCGGTCGTCACGACGGCGGGGCTCCACCGTCAGGGCGACGAGGGCTGGACGCGCGGGGACCAGTCCTTTCGCGTGCTGCCCCACGACGACGACGCGTTGGTCCTCGGGCACGCGAGCGCCAACGTCGATTACAGCGGCGCGGCGCTCGACCTGAACGTCGTCCTGCCGCGCGACAGGCTCGACGAGCTCGCCGCCGACGGCATCATCGGCAGCGTGGCGCCCCGCCACATCGCCTTCATGGGCGCCCAGCACAACACCCTCTCGACGCTGCGGCTCGACACCGGGCCGGCGGCCGCGAGCATGCTGCTCGCCGACGGCGTGGACGTGGCCCTTCTGACGCCGGCCTGCCCGATGTGCACCCGCACCGTCTGCACCCTCGCGCACGTGCTCGAGCGCGAGGGCCTCGCCACCGTCGCGATCGCCTTCGTGCCCGAGCTGGCGGAGCGGATCCAACCGCCGCGCGCGCTCTGCTGCGAGTTTCCCTTCGGCCGGCCGCTGGGCCGGCCGGGCGAGCCAGCGTTCCAGCGACGGGTGATCGAGGCCGCTTTCGAGCTCCTCGCAGCGCCGCGCGGGCCGGTCCTCGCCCGCTTCCCTGAGGTCGTCCCCGACCAGGGCGAGGGGCCCCTGGACTGCCTGGTCCCGCCCCAGCTCGACCCGGACCTGCCCGTGGCAATCGACGAGGCGATCGCGCTGCGCCCTGCCTTCGAGCGCCAGCGGCGGCAACGCAGGCGAGGGCTCGCCCGCCGGGAGATCGACCCCGACGCGGTCGTGAGCGGGATCGAGCGCTTCGCGCGCATCGCGGAGGGGGAACGCTGGGACGCCGAGGAATGGGAGCGCGACCCCACCCAGGTGGCGCTCGACATCCGCTGGTACTTCGAGGAGGTGGCGATCGCGCTCGCGCCGCACGTGCCCGCGGCACAGGCCACGCGCAACTGGCTCTTCCAGCACACCCAGACCGGCAGGACCCTTATCGCGGCCCGCGAGCGGATGCGCGAGCAGGGCGCGCCGCGCGATATCTGGCGCCGCCTCGTCCCGCTGGGCCAGGTACTCGATCCGGGCGAGGCCGCGGTGACGCCGGCGGGAGGCGCGGCATGAGCCCAGACCGCGCCCGGAGTGAGCCCCGCATCGCGCCAGCCCAGGAGCTCAGCCCCGAGGACGAGGAGCTGCTCACGAAGACGCTCGCCGGGCCCGACGGCGTGCCCCTGAGGATCTTCGCCACGCTCGCGCACCACCCGGCGCTGCTGAAGCGGTTCAACGTGCTCGGCGGGCTCTTGCTCACGAAGGGGCTGCTGCCCCCGCGCGAGAGGGAGCTGGTGATCCTGCGCACGGGCTGGCGCAGCGGCTCGGTGTACGAGTTCGGTCAGCACGTGCTGATCGGCCAGCGCGAGGGCGTCAGCGACCGCGAGATCCGGCTGCTGACCCGGCCGCTGGAGGCGGGCGAGTGGTCGGAGCGCGAGCGGGCGCTGCTCGCCTTTACCGACGAGCTGCTGGCTACGGCGAGCGTCGGGGACGGGACCTGGGAGGCCGCCCACAGGCACCTCGGCGAGCCCGAGATGCTCGAGCTGGTCCTGCTGATCGGTTTCTACCGCATGGTCGCCGGCCTGCTCAACGCCGCCGGCGTCGTTCCCGAGCCGTGGCTGCCTGGCTGGCCCGAGGGCATGGACGGCGAAGGCGTCTGAGCCTCACAGCCGCCGCCATCCGCAACGGTGGCAGAGGCCGGGCTCAGCTGGCTGCGGCCGCGAGGCACTGGACCTCGATCTCGGCCAGCGCGAGCTCGCCGGCGTCGATGGAGCAGCCCGGCGGCGGCGCGCCGATCACGATCAGGGTGCCGCCGGGGCGCAGCGCCGCCAGTGCCGCCTCCAGCGTGGCCGCGTCCGGATCCCAGACAACGGCGCCATCGACGGGCTCGCCCTCCGGCCGTCGCCTGAGACGCATGCTGGCGATCCCGGCCCGCCCCAGCGTCTCCTCGGCCAGCTCGAGCCGGCGCTCGTCGCGGGCCGCGACCGCCACCAGGTCGGCGATCCCGAGGCCCCGCAGCGCGAGCGCGGCGGACAGCTCGCTCGCGGCGCCCTTGGTCATGGCACCAGCACTAGGCGCCCCACGGCATCGCCGCCCGCTAGCACGCCTAGGGCCTCATTGGCCTGATCCAGCGGGAACCGCTCGGCCACCAGCGGCTCGACCGCGCCCCGCTCGGCGAGCGCGAGCACCTCGACGAGGTCCCTGGGGGTGGAGGAGAGCGAGCCCATGATCCGCAGCTCACGGGCGCTCGCCGCGTCCAGGGGCAGCGCCCGGTCGCCCGTCAGGCCGATCACCACCAGCCGACCCCCTCCGCGTAGCAGCGACACCGCCGCCGCGAGCGTCTCGCCCGATCCCACCACGTCGATCACCGCGTCCGCGGGACGCCCGGCCGCGTCGAGAATCTCCGGCACCAGCTGAGGCCCGGCGTCGCCGCTCAGCACGGCCGAGGCACCGAACTCGCGGGCGCGCTCGGCGCGCTCGTCGGCCGCGCGATCGGCGGCCACGACGTGCGCTCCCCGCAGCGCGGCGATCCGCGTGACGTAGAGGCCGATCGCGCCGATCCCGAGCACCACGACCACCTCGCCCGGCTCGACCGCGGCTCTCCTGACCACCGCGTGATACGCGGTCGCGACCGCGTCGGGGAGGACGCTAAGCTCGGCCGGGTCCAGGTCCGGCGCGGCGAACGCGTTCACGGCCGGGACCGCCACGTACTCGGCGAAGCCGCCCGGCACCTCGAGCCCGACGCGCTTGGCCACCGTTCGGCAGAGGTTCTGGCGTCCCGCCAGGCAGGCGAGGCAGCGCCCGCAGAACAGGTTCGCGTAGACGACACAGCGCGTGCCCGGCTCTAGCCCGTCGACCTCGGCTCCCACGGCGGCGAGCTCGCCAGCGATCTGGTGGCCCATCACGATCGGCGGGACCAGACCGGCGAAGCGCCCCCCGGGACGCTCGAAGGCGCCTGCCTGCAGGTGGAGGTCCGAGCCGCAGAGGGCGGCCGCCTCGATCCGCACGACGACCTCCCCCGGACCGGGCTCGGGCACCGGCAGCGCGCGGCGCACCACGGGCGAGCCGTAGCGTTCGAGGACCATCGCGCTCATCGTCCGCCCGGCCCCGCTGCGGGCGGGCTCCGTTACGGTCGCCACCCCCTCGCGGCCCCCCGGCCTAGGCGACCGCCGCCGGGCGATCGCCGAGGGCGGGGATTACCTCGTCGCACAGGCACGTAACGGTTTCCTTCCAGCGCGCGATGTCTCCGAGGCCGTCGAGGCTGATGACGACGAAGTGCCTCACGCCGGCGGCGACGAACTCCTCCATGCGGCCCTTCAACTGCCCAGGATCGCCTGAATTGACCAGCTGGTCCACCGCCTCGGCGGGCACGTCCTCGGCCAGCTTCAGCCACTCGTCCATCGCCTCCGGGCTGCCGTCGAAGTTCGAGACGGTCAGATCGTCGCTGCCGAGGTCGTACCCGAGCCGGCGCAGCGACCCTCGCCACCAGACGGCGATCCCGCGCCCCAGCTGGTGGGCGGTCTCGCGGGCCTGCCCGGCGTCCTCGTGGAGCACCGTGTACATGAACAGGCCTGGCTCGATCGCGTCGGGGTCCCGCCCCGCCTCGGCCGCGACCTCGCGGATGCGCCCGAGGTCCTCGCGGTACATATCCGGGGTCAGTGCGGCCGGCAGCCAGGCGTCGGCGACCCGGCCGACGACCTCGAGCGTGCGCGGCGCGTTGCCCGCCATCCAGACGGGCGGATGCGGCGACTGGATCGGCGTCGGACGCAGCACGCCGCCCTTCGAGCTGAAGTACTTGCCCTCGAAGTGGATCGGCTCGCCGCTCCAGTAGAGCTTCATCAGCTCCACGAACTCCTGCAGGCGGGCGGTCTTCTTCTCCATCGGCATGCCGAAGGGCACGACGTTCACCCGCTCGCCCATGCCGATGCCCGGCAGCGCGCGGCCGTCGGAGATGTGGTCGAGCGCGGTGACCGTCTGCGCCAGCACGGCCGGGTGCCGCCGGAAGGGATCGGTGACGGCCATGCCGAGCCCGATCCGCTCGGTGCGGGTCGCCACGGCGACCAATGCCGACCAGGCTTCGAGAACGTCGGGCGTGGGGAACGCGATGCTGCGATCTCCGAGCCAGTACGAGTCGAGCCCGCGCTGCTCGGCCCAATTCGCGGTCTCATAGATGGCGCTCAGCGGCTGGAAGGGCCCGTAGGCGCCGTACCGCAGCCTCCTGCCGCTCTGCGAGTCTAACCCTGTCATCTCGATGACACTCCTTCCGCAACCGGTCTGCCGAGCGCCGCTACCGCGGCCGCCCGGCCCGCTACGCGTGAGCGGCCTGGTCCTCGGCGACTAAGTCGACGAGCTCGATCTTCTCTACGTCGATGATCCCCTGGGGAGAGATCTTGATCTTCCCGATCTCGCCGCAGGCGCCGCAGAACTCCAGCGTCGAGAACGGATGGGTGACAGCCGAGCCGAGCTCGCGGATGCTCGCCGCGAGCTGGTCGAACTCGGCCACGATCGTCGGCAGCGGGTCGGCCGAGAACAGGCCCAGCAGGGGCAGGCGCACCTCGGCGAGCACCTTCCCGTCGGCGACCGCCACCTTGCCGCCGCCGATCTTAGCGATGTGGTTGGCGGCGAAGGCCATGTCCTCCTTCGAGGCGCCGATCACCACGATGTCCTCGCAGACGGCGTTCACGCTGCTGGCGATCGCGCCCCTGCGCAGGCCGAACCCCTTCACGAACGCCCTGCCGATCTGGCCGGTCGCCGCGTGGCGGTCGATCATCGCGATCGGCAGGACGTCGTTCTCTGGGTCCGGCTGGATGACGCCGTCGTTCACCTTGAGCGTCTCGAACAGCTCCTTGGTGTGCAGGCTCAGGTCCACGACGCCGATGACGCGCACACGCACCTGCTCGGCGCCCTCGGGCGCCGGGACGTCGAAGTCGCTCGCGACTAGGTCGCGCTGGATGCGCACGGTGCCATACATCGCCTCGGGGTACTCCGGCGGCGCGATCTCGGCGACCAGCTTGCCGTCGCTGACCACCAGCTCGCCGCCGGCCATCACCGACTCGACCTCGAAGTCGCGCAGGTCGCTGACGAGCACGACATCCGCGCAGCGCCCGGGCGAGATCGAGCCGATGTTGTCGTCGAGCTTGTAGACCTGCGCAGCGTTCAGGGTCCCCATCTGGATCGCGGTGATCGGGTCGATGCCGGCGCGCACGGCCTCGCGGATGCACTCGTCGATGTCGCCCTCGTGCATCAGCTTCTCGCACGAGGCCAAGTCGGCGCAGTAGGTGAACGAGCGCGTGTCGACCTGCTGCTCGGTGATCGCCCTGGAGAGCTCGCGCAGGTCGAAGGCGCCCGACCCCTGGCGCATCAGCACCCGCATGCCGGAGCGCGCCTCGGCCAGGGCGACCTCGGCCTCGACCGCCTCGTGGTCGGTCGTGGTGCCGGCGGCGATGTAGGCGTCCAGCTGCTCCGGCACGCCGATGCCGGCCGCGTGGCCGGTGATCACGAGGCCCTTCTCGATCGCCCGGCGGTACAGCTCCATGAAGACCGGGTCCTTCTGGACGACCGGCAGGTAGGGCGGCTCCTCCAGGCCCACAGTCTCCGGCCAGTCGAGCATCGCCATCATCTGCTCGGCGTTGATCGAGTTAGGCGCCGGGTCGAGGCCCAGCTCACGATTCTGCAAGTAGCCCACCACGGGCACGACGAAGATCAGCTTCAGCGGCGTGCGGGCGTACTCGTCGATCATGAACCTGATCGTGTCGATCCCGCCGATGATCGACGGACCGTAGATGCCGTCGGCGGTCGTCGTGGTGCCGTGGATCAGCAGCGCCTGGGCCACGTTCGTGACGCTGGTGTAGGAGTGGTAGGCGTGAAGGTGGGGCTCGATCAGCCCGGGCACCAGGTACTTGCCCTCGGCGTCGATCGTCTTGGTGCTGGAGTCCAGGCAGCGGGCGACATCGCCCACGGCCGCGATCCGGTCGCCCTTGATGGCCACGTCCGCGGGATAGACCTCCTTGGTGAGGACGTTGACGAGCTTGCCGCCCGCGATCACCTGGTCGGCCGGTGCGTTGCCGAGGGCGACATCGATCAGGCCCTGATCCCTGTGACGAAACCACGTCATGGTCCCTTCCTCCTCCGCGAGCGGACTGCCGTTACGAGACTATCACTAGCTGATAGCTTCTCCTGCTTAGTGCGAGCATATGCACGGCTCCGGGCGTAGTCAAGTCGCCGTCCCGGGCTCGCCGAGCGGCTCGCCGAACGAGCCCCGGCGCTCGAACTGGACCGTGCCTCGCGAGTCGACGAAGTCCCGCACCATCGTGGTGAACGTGCTCGGGGCCTCGAGGTGGATCGTGTGCCCCACCCCGGCGAGGATCGCCAGCGCGGCGTTCGGGATCGTGGCCCTCAGCGCAAGCGCATCGCGGGCGAACCCGCCCTGGTCCTCCTCCCCCGCGAGCACCAGCGTTGGGCAGGAGATCCGCGGCAGCTCGTCGAGGCGGTGGAACGAGGCGACGGCGCGGAACGACGCCGCCAGGACCGCGGGATCGGTGCGGGCGACCTCGCGCCGGTAGCACTCCACGAGCTCGGGCTGCTCGGCCAGGAAGCGGGGCGAGAAGGCCCGCTGCAGGTGCGTCGCGAGCTCCTCCGCGAGGCCGGTCGCCTCGACGACGTCCGCGCGCAGCATGAACGCCCGGCGGGCGTCCTCGTCGAGCCGCGCCGAGGTGCTCTGAAGCACGAGGCCGGCGACCCGCTCGGGCGCGAGGAGCGCCACCTCCTGGGCGATCATCCCGCCGAGAGAAAAGCCAAGCAGGTACGAACTCTCGAGCTCGAGCGCGTCCCAGAGCCCGATCAGGTCGCGAGCCCAGCCGGCCACCGTGCAGCCGCTGTCCGCGCCGCCGCTCTCGCCGTAGCCGCGCAAATCGAGGCTGAGCACGCGAGCGTGCAGCGAGAGCGGGGGAACCTGGCTGCGCCAGACCGCGGAATGGGCCAAGCCGCCGTGGACCAGCGTCAGGACCGGCTCGGCGTCCCCGGCCAGCTCGTAGTGGAAATCGGCTCCGCGGATCAGGCAAGAAGGCATCTGCCACCCTCGATCGGCTCGCTCAGGCGACGGCGGGCCGCACCGTGTCGGCCGCTCGCACGGCGCCCTGTCTCTCCAGCCTCTCGATCTCGTGGGCGGCCATCCCCAGCAGGCTCTCGAGGACCTCGCGCGTGTGCTCGCCAAGGCGCGGGGTCCTGGACCCGGACGGGTCAGGGGCGTCGTCCATCTTGATCGGGTTGCCGACGAGGCTCACCTGTCCCATGACCGGGTCATCGACATCGACGAGCATCTTGCGCGCGCTCGCCTGGGGCGAGGCGTAGACCTCCTCGGACGTGTTCACGGGCCCCGCCGGCACGCCCAGCTCGAGCAGCAGCCGCGTGCACTCCTCCTTGGACCTCATGGCCGTCCATGCGCGCACCGCCGGCGCCACGAGCTCGTCGTGGTTCGCGGAGCGATCGCGGCCGCTTCGCAGGCGCTCGTCGTCGCGCAGGTCCGGGCGCCCGATCACGTCGCAGAGGGCCTCCCACTGCGGCTGGGTGAGGACCGCGATGACCACGTAGCCGTCCGTCGTTTCGAACGGGCCCCAGGGGGACTGGAGCAGGTACTGGCCTCCACCGTGCACCTCGCCCGTCACCGAGTACGCGGTCATCGGCAGGTCGTTCATCAGCAGGGCAGCGTCGTACATCGAGATGTCCACGCGGCGACCGCGCCCGGTCGCCTCCCGGTCGCGCAGGGCGAGCAGGATGCCGGCGAAGGCAAGCGTGCCGGCGAAGATGTCCGCCATCGCGAACCCCATCCAAACGGGCGGGCCCTTGCCGTCGCCCGCTAGGTACATGAGGCCGGCCATGGCCTCCGTGATGATCGCGTATGCGGGCCTGTCGCCGAAAGGGCTCGGATAGAGGTCGTCGTGACCGAACCCGCTGACGCTTGTGTAGATCAGGCGCGGGTTTATCGTCCTCAGGGCATCGTGATCGAAGCCAAGCCGCTGCATCACTCCCGGCCGGAAGTTCTCGACCAGCACGTCGGCCTGGGCCACCAACCGGCTCAGGACATCCTTGCCCCCCGGCGACTTGAGGTCGACCGCGACGCTGCGCTTGCCGCGGGAGAAGCGCAGGAAGTTGAGGTTGGTCTCGCCAGCGGCGGTCCTCAGCGGGTAGCCGCTATTGCGGTAGGGCTCGCCCTCCAGCGGCTCCAGCTTGATGATGTCCGCCCCGAAGTCGGCCATCAACATGGTCGTGACCGCGCCGCTAACGATCTGGGTCAGATCGACGACGCGGACTCCCTCGAGCGAATTGCGTGCCATCGCTACCGCGTCGGCGGCGTCCTCCGGGCCCGAGCCGACCCGGCCGGCGCGGCCGCAGGGTCGGGACCGGGCTCGCCTTCGGGCGGGTCGGCCGCCTGCCGGCTGCCCGCGCCGCCTCCCTCGCTGCTGGCCGGCTCAGCGGGTCGCGTAGTCGGCATCCGGCACCACGTCACGCTCGTGCTCGGGCGGCTCGATGAAGGACGGGCGGTGGTCGTAGATCGCCAGGAACAGCGATCCGTCCGACCCCGACGTGATCGGGCCGTAGAACAGCCCCTTCTGCTCGTACTGCATGAAACCCGGTCCCCAGGTGCGATTGCCGAGGGCCCACTCGCCCTCGAGGATGTAGTGAAAGACGTCCCCATTGTGCGTATGACGCTGGACCACGACCCCCGGCTCGTGCCTGACGACGTAGAACCACGGGCCGTCGTCACCCTTGCCGAAGTACTTGCACTCGACCCCAGGGATGTCCACCCCGTCGAACCCCGGCGTGTCTTTCAGGGGAAGCCAGTCCAACTCCGCCTCCATCGCGAACACGACCCGCTTCTTCGCCTCGAACGGCATGGTCAAGCCTCCTCGCTGTCGGCTATACTACCACGTGTTGAGAGCGACTCCCAACAACCGACATTCTAGCCCAAGGCACCGGGTCACGCAAGCGAGCGGCACCCATGCGCGCGTTGCCCGCGAGGCGCCCCTGATCCCTGCGGCGCTGCCCGGCATGTGGTCCCGACAGCGCGGCCTGCCAGCGATCCGAGACAGGAGGAAATGACGGGATGCAGGCACTTAATCGGCTTACGATGATCCTCGAGGCAGTCGCGTCCAGCTCCCGCGCCTCGACGGCGGCAGAGGTCTCCCAGGCGGTCGGGCTCTCGCTCTCGACCACGACCCGCCTGATGCACCTGATGGCCGACAAGGGCCTGCTGCACCGCACGGGGCACGACCGGCGCTACACGCTGGGGCCGCGGCTGTTCGCCCTCGTGCGCGCGGCGTCCGCCGACCTGGACATCGCCGAAATCGCCCGCCCGTACCTCGAGCGCCTGCGAGACGTCACCGGCGAAACGGCCTCGCTGCACGTGCTGCACGGAAGCGAGCGACTCTGCGTCGCCGTCGCGGAAAGCCGCCACCAGGTGAGGCGCGTGGTCTCGGTGGGGCTCAGCGAGCCGGTCCAGGGCACCGCTACTGGCAGCGTGCTGCTCGCCGGTCAGCCGTTGGAGGAGCGCGCCGAGCTGGCCGAGCGACTGCGACTCGGCCCGAAGAAGCTGAAGGAGCTGGACGAGATCAACGAGCGCGGCTGGGCGCTGGTGGTGGACGACTGGGTGCCCGGGCTCGCGGGTCTCTCGGCGGCGGTCAGGGACGGCGACGTGACCGTGGCGGCCCTCTCGGTTTCGGGCCCGAGCTCCCGCTTCACGCGCGAGGTCGCCCTCGGGCACCTGGACGTGGTGCTCGAGACCGCGTTGGCCCTGGGGGAGCAGCTCAGGCACCGCCGCTCCAGGTAGCGGCCCGGTCGCCGCGACCGCGCGGCCGCGGCGAGCCCCCGGGGCCAAAAGCGTCGCGGGCCCCCAGGAGAGCTCAGGAGTCTCCCGAGGGCGCCACGCGCCCGATCCCGTTCGGCTCGTCCCCGTTGGCTTGGTCCGCGTGGCCGAACGCAAGCCGCGTGAGCGAGCCCTTCGAGGCCCGGCCGCGCCCCAGCTCGCCGACAAGCTCTCCGTTGCGCATGACCAGGAAGCGGTCTCCGACCTCAATGCACTCCTCGGGCTCCGACATCACGGTCAGCACGGTCCCGCCGGAGTCGGTCAGCCCGAGCAGCATGCGGTGGATCTCGGCCTTCGCCGAGACGTCGACGCCTTGGGTTGGCTCGTCGATCAGCAGCACGCGCGGGCTCATCGCCATGCAGGCGGCGAGCATCACCTTCTGCTGGTTGCCGCCGCTGAGCTGATGGATCGGCTGGTCGAGGTCGGCAATCGTGATGCCAAAGCGCTGGACCAGATCGCGCGCGGCGCGGCGCGCGGCGCGGTGGCGCAGCAGCGACCAGCGCGAGCCGCCGCCCGAGCTGAGCAGGGGCAGCACGAGGTTGTCGAGCACCGACATACCCGAGAGCAGGCCGTCTCCGCGGTCCTCGGGCAGGTAGCGAACGCCCCTGCGGATCAGCGCCCTGGTCGATCGGCGCGCGACCGGCGCGCCTGCGATCGCGACCCTGCCGCGGCTGGGCGCCAGGCCGGCGAGCGCCCGCAGCAGCGAGCTGCGCCCCGAGCCCACCAGGCCGGTGACGACCGCGCACTCGCCGGAGTGCACGGCGAAGTCCACGTCGTGAAACCGTGGCCCGGAGAGACCGCTGACCTCGAGCTGCCGGTCCCCGCTGCTCTCCGAATGGTGGTGCTCGCCCTCGTGGACCTCCTCGCCGCTCATCATGGTCACCATGCGCGGCACCGAGATCTCCTCGCCCGCCAGGGTGCCGACGGCGGCCCCGTCGCGCAGCACCGTGACGCGGTCGCAGACCTCGGCGATCTCGCTCAGGCGATGCGAGACGAAGATCACCGAGACGCCGTGCTGCGAGACCCGCCGCGCGAGCGAGAGCAGGTGCTCGGTTCCCTCGGGGCCCAGCGCAGTGGTGGGCTCGTCGAGGATCAGCAGCCGGGGATCGCGTGCCATCGCCATCGCGACCTCGACCATCCTGCGCGTGGCCAGCGAGAGCCGCGAGACCGGAGCGTCGGGCGAGACGTCCACCCCGATCGATTCGAGCAGCCTGGTGACCGCGAGCCGCATCGCCTTCTTGTGCACGACGCGCAGCCCGCTGACGCGCCTTGGGATGTTGCCGAGGCTGATGTTCTCGGCCACCGTCATCGAGTCGCAGAGCTGGCTCTCCTGCATCACGAGCCCGATCCTGCCGCTGGTGTCCGTCCGGCCGGCGTCGTCCTGGGCCCACTCGACGGTGCCGTCGTCCTGCCGCACGAGGCCCGAGACGATCTTCAGCAGCGTGGACTTGCCGGCGCCGTTGGCTCCCACCAGCCCATGCACCTCGCCGCGCCCGATCTCCAGGGTGACGCCGCGCACGGCTTCCACTCCGCCGTAGCGCTTGCTGATCTCGCTGACCCTCACCAGCAAGCTCAGGACCTCCTGACGGCGTCCAGCGAGATCGCGCCGACGATGATGCAGCCGCGCGCGATCATCTGCCAGTAGGTCGGCAGGTTGAGCAGCGTGAACAGGTTGAACATCAGGCCGATCAGCACCGCCGCCAGCACCACGCCGAGCACGCTGCCGCGGCCGCCGCGCAGGCTCGCGCCGCCGAGCACCGCGACCACCAGTGCATCGAAGCTCATCGCCGTCCCCACGTTGGGATCGCCCCCCGCGACGCGTCCGACGAACAGCACCCCCGCGAGCGCGGCGATCAGCGTGGAGATCGTCAGTGCGGCCAGCTTCACGCGCCGCACGGGCACACCGGCGATCCGAGCCGCGAGCGGGTTGGCCCCGGCCGCGTAGATGTACTTCCCCCAGACGGTCGAGTGCATCAGGAAGGCCGCGAGGATGAATACCGCGGCCACGGTCAGCACCGAGGCCGGAAATCCGGCGATGTCGCCGCTGCCGAGGAAGCGCCAGTCCTGGCTCGACACCGGCACCAGGCGCGAGTTGCTCACCCCCCTGGCGATCCCGTCGATCACCAGCGCGACGCCCAGGGTCGTGATCAGGGAGCCGAGCCCCAGGTAGGCGAGCAGCACGCCCTTGACTAGGCTGACCGCCGCGATCACCGCGAGCAGCAGCGCGATCGTCGCGAGCATCGGGCCGTCGGCGGTCAGGGCGACGAGCACCGCGGTGAGCGCCAGCACCGCGCCCACCGAGAAGTCGATCACCCGGGTAATCAGGCCGATCGTGACCGCCAGGCCGAGCAGGGCGACGATCGAGACCTGCCGCCCGACGTTGAGCATGTTGCCGCTCGTCAGGAAGTGCGGCGAGGTGATCGCGCCGACGACGAGGATGGCGCCGATCGTCACCGCCAGCCCCACCAGCTGCAGGTCGGCGGCCGCCAACCGGCGGGCCGCGTGCCTTGCCAGCACGCTCACCGCCTGCCGGACGCCCGCCGCGCGCGGAGTCGGGAGGCCGGCCGCCTCAGCGCCCGGCCTCCTCACATCCTCCACCGTCGCGCCACCCCGATCCCGCGGCGTGCTCCGGGCCGTGGGACCCATCGTGGCGGCGCTTCGGGTGCTCCCCGTCCGCTGCCTCGGTCGGATCCACTAAGGGCCGGACCGGATCATCGCCAGGGCTCGGGCAGCACCCGCGGCCAGCCGGCGTACGGCGTGCCCGTCGCAAGGTACGCGTCCACGTCGTCGGGGGTGATCCCCGGCGAGTTGATAAGCACGTGCTTCGGCACGGACTCGCCGCTCAGCAGCCGCTGCACGACCTCCAGGGTCGGCAGGGCAGCTCCCGGGTAGATGTAGTCGTAGACGATCAGGCCCTTCTCCTCCTTCATCACCTCCAGGGTCTGCCTGTTGCTGCCGCCGCCGACGAAGAAGAAGTTCTCGCCGTCCTTGCCCAGGCGCTTTGCGACAGCTGCGAGACCGGGCCCGACATCCGCGCCGATGTACCAGGCTGCGTCGGCGTCCGGGTTGGCCTGAAGGCAGTTCTCCAGCACCTCGACGGCCTTCGAGGGCTGGAACTCGGCGTACTGGTCGCAGACGACCTCGATGCCCGAGTGGCCTCCAAGGACCTCCTTGAACCCCTGGTTCTGCTCGTCGGTGAGCTGGTGGCCGTTGAGGCCGTTGACGATGACCAGCTTGCCCTTCGCCTCGCCGTCATCGCTGCGGCGCTTGAGCTCCTCGACCATCGCCTCGCCCTGCTGGCGACCGGCCGCGATGTCGCTGGCGACGACGGTCGAGCTAACCTTCGTGCTCGCCAGCTCGGCCTGCATCGCGATGACCGGGATCCCGGCGGCGGCCGCCTGCTCAACGGCCGGCACGGCCGTCTGCGCGTCGGCTGGCTCGATGATGATCGCGTCGACGCCGCGGGTGATCGCCGCCTGGATGTCGGCGATGAACTTCGACGGGTCGAGCTCGCCGTCGGACGTCGTCAGCTTGATGTTGGGGTAGTTCTTGGCGTATTCCTCGAGCTCCTGCTTGAAGAAGGCGAGAATCGGAAGGTCCGACGCGTACTGGGCGAAGTGGACGTTCCAGGGCGGGTCCTTCTTGAACGGCTCGCCCGACGTCTCGTTCTTGGAGAAGCGGTAGACGTCGTCAACCGGGTCGGTCGCGACCAGGCTGGCCGTCACATATTCCCCCTCCTCCGCCGCCTCCCCGGCGTCGCCGTTGTCGTCGCCGCCACAGGCGCTCAGCAGGACGGCCATCGCCAGAAACACGGCAGCAAGCAGGGCGAGCCCCGGGCGCGCGCCTCGCGATGCTCGTTGTGCAGTCTCGGTCTCCGCCACGTCGCTCCTCCTCGGTGTATCGCTGGATGCTGCGCTCCTCCGGCCGGGGAGTCCCCTCGGCGAAGGGCAGCGACGCCGTTGCATATGCTGCGGATTAGCTCTCAATAGGCGAGAGTAGCTTGCGCGTGCTGAGCGTACATCCAGGCTCGAACGATGTCAAGCAACGCCGCCCGACCGCCGCTGCCCCGACAGGCGGTCACAGCTAGTAGGACGAGTACCCCGGCGAAACGACCTAATAGAAAAAGCCCCGTTACCAGGGCTTTTTCCGTAGCAGGCCTGTAAGCCGGCAGACGTTCCTCCGCTACGCGCGCGTCGCACGCGTGACGGAACGGAAGCGGGTGACGCCCCACACGCTTCGCCATGTGTTCGCCTCCGAACTGCTACGCGCCGGGGCGAACCTACGCATTCTCATAGAGAACCGATGCTACGCCGGACCCCGCCTAATGTAAACTGGCGCGCCAAGACCGACTGCTCGCTCGCTGCGCGACGTGCGCAAGTCTTCCGTGAAGGACTGGACGACGTCGGTGCTCGCCTCGACACGCTCAGCCCGCGGCCCGTCCTTCCGACAGTCCACCCATTCCCTACCATCGTTGATACGCCAAGAACGGACTGCCCTGCTGCGAAGCATTCCTCGGCTCCGAGTTAAGGCTTGGGATCAGAGGGCCTTGCGGGAGGCCACCGATATTGAGCGGTGCGAGTCCCCGTGCTTTCCTTCGAGTCGGCACGACTGAGTGGCATGATGGCTCTCCCACTTCACCAGAGCTACAAGTTCGTAGGCCGCACCGAGTGAGGCGTGCCGTGGCGTCCTTTTTCATAAGCCACAGCAGTCGAGACAACTCCGTCGCCGCAGATCTCCGGAGGTGGCTTCAGGAGCAGGGATTCAGCTCGCTGTTCCTCGACTTCGATCCCGAGGACGGGATCCCGCCTGGCCGCCGCTGGGAAGAGGAGCTGTACTCCGAGCTTCGGAAGGCGGATGTCCTACTCTTCCTCGGCACACGCGCGGCGGTGGAGTCGAGGTGGTGTCACACCGAACTTGCGTTTGCCCGTTCCCTGGGCCGGACGATCGTTCCGATTACGCTTGAGGACGGCGCTGTCCACCCGCTCGTCTCGGATACGGAGTGGATACGGATCGATCCCCACGGCTCCGGGGTATTCGCACCTCTCGCCGGTGCATTGTCGCGACTCGGGATCGACCCTCTAGACACGCTCGACTGGGATCCGAACCAGCCGCCGTATCCCGGCCTGCTGCCGTTTGGCGAGGATCGCGCCGGCGTCTTCTTCGGCCGCGACGAGGAGGTCCGCGCCGTACTCGATCACCTCCGGCTCCAGAGCACGGAGAGGTCGGAACGGCTTGTGCTCATCGCCGGACCGTCTGGCTCCGGAAAGTCGTCAATTGTGCGTGCCGGAGTGGTGCCGAGGCTGCGCCGCCTCGATGTGCCGCGGCTTGTCGTGCCGCCGTTCAGTCCTGACGGTCGGCCGTTGGCGAGACTCGCGCAGGCACTGTGCGACGCATTGGCAACGTACGGTCGCGAGGTCGATTGGCGCGAGTGCGAGGTGCGGCTTGCGGGCGCCCGGGAAGGCCTTGCGGGATACGTCGACGATCTGCTGGTGGCGGCCCGCCTTCCTGACTCGGGCGACATCGTGCTCGTGATCGACCAGGGCGAGCGGCTCGCGACGCAGTCGGAGCCGCAGGAGCGGATCATGCTGCTTGATCTCGTCTTCGGCGCACTCCGGCGGACCGGCCGCCTGCGGGTGCTGATGACGGCTCGCTCGGAGTATTTGAGCGACATCGTGGAGAGCACCGAATTCGAGGGGCAGGCGCTGCCGATCGTGTCCGTGGGTCGCTTGTCCCCGGAGCGGCTCGGCGAAGTCATCGAGCGCCCAGCCCAACGCGCAGGCATCGCGTTCGAGCCTGGAATCGTTCAGCGGCTGATCGAAGAAACGACGCGCGGCGCACCGACTGGCGGTGATCCGCTCCCACTACTCGCGTTCGCTCTCCGCGAGCTGTTCGACAGCCGGGCCAACCCGACGACGATCTCGTGGGTCGACTACGAGCGTGTGGGCGGGGTCGTTGCGGGGCTGAGGAAGGCGGCCGATCGCGTCCACGAGCAGTTGTCCCGGCGTGGCCAGGGCGATCTCGTCGTGCCGACCCTCCTCGAACTCGTCCACGTCGATCCCGAGCGCGAGCCATCCAGCCGCCCAGTGTCCCGGCGACGGTTCACCGAGGCCGCTCGGGACGTCGTGGACGCGTTCGTCGAGGCCAGGCTGCTGACGACGGAGGGAGAGGAGCCGCACATCCACGTGGCGCACGAGGCACTCCTGCGCGAATGGCCACTGCTCGCAGAGGCGATCGAGAGCTTCGGCGACAACCTCATGGCACGGTCCAGGCTAAATGATGCCGCAGCGGAGTGGGAGCACTTCGGTCGCAACCCGGATGCTCTCTATCGCGGAGCTCGGCTTGCAGCGGCACTCGAATACGCCGACGATATAGACGCAAGCCTTGGCGAAACCGAGCGGGCATTTCTCGAAGCCAGTCGACAGGAGCAGTTGCGGATAGAGCGAGACGCACTCGAGCAGGCGCTCAGGCTCGCTGCGACCGAGGCAAAAGGGCGACGACTAGCACGCCGCCTTTCAGGAGTCCTGGGCGGCGCAGTCGTGGCTCTTTTGCTCGTTGTCGGCATTGCACTTCAGCAACGATCCGCCGCTCTCTCGGAGAAGCGAGCCGCGCTCTCCAATGAGCTGGCTGCGCGCAGCACAGCCACACTCCCGACGGATCCAACAGGAAGCCTCCGTCTAGCGCTTCAGGCGCTCGTCACACAACCCACGCCGCAGGCAGTACTCGCCTACACAAACGCGCTTGCCGTGCCACATGCGCGCCTCAGTCTCGAGGGCCACGGCGAACGGTCGCGCTCGCTGATGATCGCACCTGATATCCCGCGTCCTATTAGCCTCAGGGCGACCCATAGCCCGGATGGAAAGCGGATCGTCACAGCAAGCACCATAGGCGGGACTCACGTTTGGGACGCGATCACAGGCAAGAGGCTGGTGTCTTTGACCGGCATTGCCGCTTATGCGAGGACAGCGGAGTTCAGTCCCGACGGTTCTCGTCTATTAACAACGACCGCCGACGAACCATCCGTAGTTCTGTGGGACAGCCGAAGTGGTGCAAGGGTCGCAGTACTGGGAGGCGTGACTGATGGACATTCAGCCATCACCAGCGCACGTTTCAGCCCTAATGGCAGGTGGATCGTCATAGCAGCCACCGACGGGACCGCTCGGGTTCTGAGTCTCCAGGACGAGAAGTTGTCCGTGTTACAGAGCCCCGGGCCTCGATCGCGCGCCTTGACGAGTATCACAGACGCGGCTTTTAGCCCCAACGGCCAACACCTCCTTACCGTCGGCACTGACGGCAAAGTACGTCTCTGGGAGTGGCGAACTGCGAGGCAACTTTCCGCCGTCGACGGAATGGCCGGAGCGTTCAGCCCGGACGGGAAACGCATTCCGACAGGAAGTCGCGAAGGGCCGTTTGGAAAGCCTGGCATCCCAGCCATACATATTCGAGACCTCGTGAGTGGCGAGGTGCTCGTCGTGATGAGGGGAGAGCCAGGTGCTCTCATACGATCGATCGCCTTCAGTCCAGACAGTGCTGAACTCGTGACAGCGAACTTCGGCGAGATGGCCGATGTATGGGACGCACAGAGTGGAGATCGCCTTGCAACGCTCAAATTCCCCACCAATCCGATCTCAGAAGGTGCAATGACAGCAGAGTTCAGCCCAAATGGGCAGGCTATCCTGACCATGAGCAGTGATGGCAAAGCGCGGCTATGGGTGACACGCGGATTGATTGCCGTCCTAGACCGCGCCCGTGATGCGGCGGCGACCGGTGGCCCCAACCGCGCACTATTCAGTCCCACCGGTAAGGTGATCGCTACGGTCGCGAACGACCAGAGGGTTGGTGTGATCACGCGCATCCGGAGTTCTGCAACTATTAGCCTCTGGGATGCAGGCGCTGGCCGGCGCTTAGTCGTCATACATAGTGCATCTCAGGTGCGGGATGTGGCATTCAGTCCGGACGGTCGTCTTCTCGCCGTCGTAGAGAGCTCGAAGGGATTCGGCCAGGGCGCCGTGGTGCGATTGATTGAGACGAAAACAGGTAGGCAGGTCGCTATCTTCGAGAGCAACGCTGGCTACATAACTAACGCCGAGTTTACTCCGGACGGAAGGCGGCTGATCGTTCCGGGTACGGATGGCCTTCACATCCTGGATGGCGCTACGGGACGCCACCTGCAGGAGGTTCGACTCCGTGCACCGGTCGAGTTGGACGCCACACCGGGCGTGTTGAGCCGAGATGGAAGGCGAATCGTTATGCCTGGCTCGATCATGATGGGCGAAGGTCCCCACGCCCGCATTCTCGGTCGGCTTGTCGTCTTTGATATAGCGACCGGAAGAGAAGTCGCGGTATTGAAGACGCCAGGTCATGTAGGAGCCGCGATAGACCTTAGTCCTGATGGGCAACGCATCGTCACGGGTGGCGGCGTCGTGCGTCTCTGGGATGCTTCCAGCGGGAAGCAGTTGAGGATCATTGACCAGACGCGCGAGGACATCGTTCAAGATGTCGAGTTCAGTCCGGATGGCAAAGAGCTCCTCACGGCTGCGGCGGACGGAACCCTAGCATCCTGGGACGCAGCATCCGGCCGACGACTCGCTTCCTTCGTGGGCGTCGGCGGCTCGCTATACCAAGCGGTATTTAGTGCCAACGGCAGGTACATAGCGGCCACGAGCAGGAACGGGACAACGGGTATCTGGGATGCGTCAGGCGGCACGCCCCTAGCGACTCTAAAGAGCGCGCGCGGTTCTAGTTGGCGGGTTAGTTTCAGCCCCGACGGACGACGGGTCGTCGTCGTGGCCGACGACGCAACACGCTTGTACGAGTGCATCCCGTGTGCCTCGCGCCTGAGCCTTGTTGAGGAGGCGAAGCGACTGCTTGCTGAACTACCGTCTTAAAGGTAGTGCCGCGCGAGCTGCGCTGGTCGCTCGGCCGGATCTTCCTCTCCCGTCTCCAGCCAGTTAGCCGGCTGAGGTACGCGTTCGCGGATCGCACGCGCCTAACCCGAAGTATCACTGCCTCTACGTGGCGAGGCAGATCCGAACAGAAGCTTTGCTCCGCGCCTCGACTCGCGTGGGGTCGAGCGCGCCTTGAGACCGTCCGCTCGGCCTGGTACCGTCGGCGTGCGGCGCGACGCGTAGCCGGCACCGCGAGCGAGCGAACGCCGGACGCCCGCGCCGAGCGGTTCCAAAGAAATCGCCCCGACCGGCGGTCACAGCTAACAGGACGAGTCGAACGGCGAAAGACCTATAGAAAAGCCCCGCCGTAGCAGGGCTTTTCCGTAGCAGGCCTGTAAGCCGGATTCTGTCGAGGGTGACCATCTC
>JBBDRM010000114.1 GCA_040905475.1 Actinomycetota bacterium | reverse complement strand
CGAGGACGCGGCCGCGGATATCGGCGGCGTGTGCGCTGATGAAGGTCTCGACGTATACGCGGTCGATCGGCGTTCCGCGCTCGAAGCCCCAGTTCGGGTCGATCGGCGTGACGCGGCGGAGGTCGCCCAGATCGACCGGGCGCCGGCGGCGCCAGTCGACGTACGCGCGTCGCACCGGACGCAGGCGGGTCCGCACCGAAGCGGGCACGAATCGTCGCCAGCCGGCCAAGACAGCGGATCATACGGCGCGTGGGGTCAGGCTTTAGCCTGACCTCGGTTTGACGTCGCAACCCGAGATCGGGGTCAGGCTGAAGCCTGACCCCAGCCGAGCCAAGCGGATCGTCGTCCTCTCGCCGCACCTCGACGACGCCGTCCTCTCCCTGGGCGCCGCGATCGCGTCGTGGGCGCGCGACGGCGCGCGGGTGGAGATCCTCACCGTGTTCGCCTGCGACCCCGACTCGGATGCGCCCTCCCGCGGCTGGGACCGCCGCGGCGGCTTCGCGACGGAGGGCGAGGCAGCGCGCGCGCGGCGCGAGGAGGATCGGCGGGCGTGCGCGATCCTCGGGGCGGTCCCCGTCTGGCTCCCGTTCGGGAGCGTCGACTACGAGCGGCACGGGGACGAGGCGAGCGTCCGAGAGGCGGTCCGGGTCGCCGCCGACGGAGCGGACGAGCTGCTCGCCCCCGGCTACCCGCTCAGCCATCCCGACCACGAGTGGCTCGCGCGCGTGCTCGACGACCGGGGCGCGCTCGGCTGCGAGCGGCTCGGGCTCTACGCCGAGCAGCCGTATTCGCGCCGGGCCGGGGGAGGGCCACCCGCGTCGTTCGAGCCCGTCGCGGTGGGGCTGCGCGACCGGCTCGCGAAGTGGAAGGCGATTCGGCAGTACCGCTCGCAGCTCGCGCTGCTCGGTCTGAGCGGCCTGCGGCGGGGGCCGCACACGCTGCTCCGAAGCGAGCATGTCTCGTGGGTGCGATGACTACTCTCGGCGGGCGATGAAGCTCGTCATGACCCTCCTCGTCCGCGACGAGGCTGACATCGTCGACGAGCAGATCGCATTCCATCTGAACGCGGGCGTCGACTTCGTCGTCGCGACCGACAACCGCTCCGAGGACGGGACGACCGAGATCCTCGAGCGCCACGCCCGCGAGGGGCATCTTCATCTCATCCGGGAGCCGGGAGACGACCTGCGCCAGACGGAGTGGGTCACGCGCATGGCACAGCTCGCGGCGACCGAGCACGAGGCCGACTGGGTGCTCAACACCGATGCCGACGAGTTCTGGTGGCCGCAGGGATCGGGGCTGAAGGAGGTGCTCTCGGCCGTGCCGCCGCGGTACGGCGTCGTCCGCGGCGCGTGGCGCAACTTCGTCCCGCGCCTCGACGACGACCGCCCGTTCTTCGAGCGGATGACCGTGCGGCTCGGCACCCCCGCCTTCCATCACCACCCCCTCAGCACCCACTCGAAGTCGGCTCATCGCGGAGTCCCGGACGTCCGTATCGGAAGAGGGAACCACGAGGCGTTCGGCGACGGCTTGCTTCCGCTGCGCGGGTGGTACCCGATCGAGATCCTCCACTTCCCGGTGCGCTCGCTCGAGCACTGCGTGCGGAAGTACGTGACGCAGTTCGTCGCGCTCGAGAAGAACGCGGAGAAGGGGATCCCGAATCACATGGGCGACGCGTACCGCGCCTGGAAGGCAGGCCGGCTCGAGGAGTTCTACGCACCGCTCGTGGTCGACGACGACGCGCTCGCACGAGGACTCCGCGACGGAACGCTCGCGTCGGACACCCGGCTGCGGCACGTCCTGCGTAGGCTCACGTCGGGGTCGCGTGAAAGCGACTTCGGCCGGCCGGACGTCACCGCCGGCGCGGCGTATGCGGCCGAGTCGAGCGCGCTCGACGAGTCCGACTTCGCCCTCGCTCTCGGTGCGCGCATCGAGGACCTCGAAAGCAGGGTGGGGGCGCTCGAGCGCGGGACGCTCACCCGCGTGCGCGGTGCCGTCCGGAGCCTCCGCTCGTGAGGCGCGCCTGGGATCGCCTCGACGCATTCGTCCCGACGCGGAAGGCGGCGGTCGTCCTCTTCCTGCTCGCGGTCGTCGGCTTCTGGTTCGACGCGCTCGGCTGGCCGCTTGCGAAAGGGCGGGACACCTGGGACTACCTCGCCTTCTACCTCCAGCTCTTCGACTCGGACCCCCCGCTCGACTTCCTCCAGGTGTTCCGGACGCCGCTCACCCCGATCGTCCTCGGAGTCCCCATGGATCTCGGCGGGAGCGCGCTCCTCGAGGCCGTGCTCAGCGTTCTCTATGCGACCTCGATCGTCGCGTGGAGCGCGACGGCTCTCACATTCGGGAGGCTCCCCGCGCTCCTCTCCGCTGCGCTGCTGATCGTCTACCCGCCCTACGCGACGCTCTTCCACCAGGCCTCGAGCGACGCGGTCTTCGCCACCGGGCTCGCCCTCTGGGCATTGCTTCTCGCCCGGACGTACCAACGGCCCTCGACCGCGAGGTTCGCCGCGCTCGGCGCCGGCATCGCCGTGCTCGTGCTCATCCGGCCGGCCAACCAGGCCCTGCTGCCCGCGATCCTCGTGCCCCTGTTGGTGCCGGTCGCGTGGAAGCGGCGGTTCCGGTGGTCGTTGGTCTGTCTCTTGACGGCGCTCCTGCCTCTCGCGATCTGGGCGACGCACAACTCCGTCCGCTACGACGAGCCGACCGTCGCGCGCGGCGGGGGCGCGTGGGTGCCGTTCCTACGGGTCTTCCTCGCGGATGGGACGATCTCGCCCGAGAACGGCGCGGCCTCGCGGCGCCTCGCGGAGCTGATCGAGCGGGAGGTGCTTGCCAAGGATCCGCACGCGCGCCTCGACGTGCCCCTCGACGCGTACCTGTCACACGGCTCGAACTACGAGGTCGTGCGCCTGATCGCCCTTTCCGACCGCGTGTACGGACGGCACGAGAACTACGGCGTCCTCTTCGAATCTGCGGTCGAAGCTATCCGCGAGCACCCGGGCACGTACTTCCGAGGTGTTGCCGACACGTTCTGGGAGTTCCTCGTGCAGGCGCCGCTGCGCGAGGAAGTCGTGCGGCGCGAGCAGACAGCTCCCGAGCCGCCGTCCCCGACCGTCGAGGCGGACGGGGTCGTCTTCCCGAACCCGCAGGCGTACGTCCTCGTCGAGGGCGTGCCGTACGGGTTCGTCTGGTGCGCGTCCGACTACATCGACTCGTGCGTTCTCGGAGAGCCCTCGCTCGTCTGGCCCGACGCGGAGCGGCAGGAGCGGTATCGCGAGATCGTGCGGCAGGTGCGCGCCTGGGACGCGGAGCTGCCGGCTCGGGACGGCGTCGACGTCGTCACGGAGCTCCTGAACCGTGTCACCCCCCGGTTCCCGAGACCGCCGTTCTGGATCGCGCTCGGCGTCGCCGGTCTCGCCTTCCGGCGCCCGAGGGGCTGGAGGACGATCGTCACCCTCTGGGCCTGCGCGGGTCTCGTGCTCCTGGTTCACGCGGCGTCCCAGGGCGTCGCGCCTGAGTTCGCGCTCCCGCTCTATCCCGCCTTCATCGTGACGGGTCTCGGCGCGATCGCCGGGGAGCGGCGCGAGCGCGAATGAGGCCCGCGGTCCTCGATGCGGGCTAGCATCGACCACGTGAACGCCAGCAAGCTCGAGGTCTCGGACGCCCCTACGCCCATAGCGCCGCCGGCGGTGGAGCAGGAAGCTCGATCCGACCGGACGTTCGTCATCAAGCCCTCGTCGCGTTGGCCGCGTCTCGACGTGGCCGAGCTCTGGCACTACCGCGAGCTGCTCCAGACCCTGGTCTGGCGCGACGTCGTCGTCCGTTACAAGCAGACCTTCCTCGGGGTCGCCTGGGCGATTCTCGTGCCGGCGTTCACGGCACTCATCTACATCATCGTCTTCGGCAAGTTCGCGGACTTCCCCGACGGAGGACTGCACTACGCCGTGCTCGTCGTCGCCGGAGTGCTGCCGATGCAGTACTTCGTCTCGTCGCTGATGAACTCGAGCATGAGCCTCGCGAACAACCTCGCACTCGTGACCAAGGTCTATTTTCCGCGGGTTCTGCTGCCGCTCGCTGCTGTGATCGTGCCGATGGTTGACCTCATTGTCGGTCTGCCTGTGCTCGTCGTCGTGATGTGGGTCTACGAGAGCTGGCCGCACGGATGGGAGATCCTCCTCGCACCCGCGTTTCTATCCCTCGCGCTCCTCACCGCGCTCGGGGCAGGGTTCTTCCTCTCCGCACTCAACGTCCGGTATCGCGACGTGCGTTACGTGATCCCCGTGCTCCTGCCGGTGCTGCCGCTCGTCTCGGGTGTCATCTACGAGGTGCAGGAGCTGCCCACGAAGTGGCAGTGGGTGCTCTCGCTCAACCCGATGACCACGGTTGTGAGCGGCTGGCGGTGGTGCGTGGTCGATGCGGTCCAACCGGACTTGGCACAGTCGGCCGTCGGAGTGAGCGTGGCCCTGGCGATGTTCTTCGTCGGCCTGACCGTCTTCCGCTCCACCGAGCCGAAGTTCGCGGACACGATCTGATGGCCGTCGCAGTCCACGTCGACGGGCTCTGGAAGCGCTACCGCATCGGAGAGCTGCAGGCTGCGTACGGGACACTGCGGGAGTCGATGTCGCACGTCGCAAAGCGCCTAACGGGGCAGGAGCACCACCGCGGGTACGACGAGATCTGGGCGCTGGAGGACGTCTCGTTCGCGCTCGAGGAGGGCAAGACGCTCGGCGTGATCGGGCGCAACGGCGCCGGGAAGTCGACGCTCCTCAAGATCCTGACTCGGATCACGACGCCGACTGCGGGCCGCGCCGAGATCCGGGGCCGGGTGGGGAGCCTGCTCGAGGTGGGGACCGGATTTCACCCCGAGCTGACGGGGCGCGAGAACGTCTACCTGAACGGGGCCATCCTGGGGATGAAGCGCCGGGAGATCCGCGCGAAACTGCCCGAGATCGCCGAGTTCTCGGGCGTCGAGAAGTTCCTCGACACGCCGGTCAAGCGCTACTCGAGCGGGATGCACGTGCGACTGGCCTTCTCCGTCGCTGCGCACTTCGAGCCGGAGATCCTGCTCGTCGACGAGGTGCTCAGCGTCGGGGATGCCGAGTTCCAGGCCCGCTGCCTGGGCCGGATGGAGGACATCGGCGCGACGGGCCGCACGGTGGTGTTCGTGTCGCATCAGATGCAGGCGGTGGCGCAGCTCTGCGACCGAGCGCTCCTGCTCGAGGACGGCCGTATCGCCATGGACGGGCCGAGCAACGAAGTGGTTGCCCGCTACCTGCAGACCGTCGCCGGCACGAGCTCGAGCCGAAGCTGGGAGGACGGAAGCGCGCCCGGGGACGACCTCGTACGGCTCCGTTCGGTGCGTATCACTCGGGCGAACGGAGAGACCGCCGACTTCGTGGACGTTCGCGAGCCTGTCGGGATCGAGCTCGCCTTCAGCGTCCTTCGCGACGGCCCACCGGTTCTTCCCAAGATCAAGCTCGCGGGAGGGAGCCAGATCATCTTCAACGCGATGGACGTCGACCAGCGCTGGCGCGACCCCTCGCCGCCGGGTGACTACGTCGCGACGGCGTGGATCCCTGCCAACTTCCTGAACGAGGGCCTCGTCACAGTCGACGCGGCGGTGTGCTCGATCGACTCGCCCAAGCTCAACCACCACGTCAGCGTCTACGAGGCGGCGTCATTCCACGTGCAGGACCCGCTGGAGGGCGATTCGTCGCGCGGGACGTTCACCGGGCAATGGCGTGGAGTCGTGCGACCGCTCCTCGACTGGACCGTCGAACCGCGCACATGACCTGTCCTGCTCAGTGAGCACGTCTTCGTACCCGTCGCCGGGAGCCGTAGCCACGAAGAGCGTCGCCTACTACCTCCGCGTCCTGCGCGTCATCGGCGCGATCGACTTCAAGGCCAAGTACTCCGATGCCGCTCTCGGGTACGTCTGGTCGCTCGTGAAGCCGCTCGCGTATTTCGGTGTGCTCTGGCTCGTCTTCGCCCACCTCTTGATGACCGCGAACCAGACGGAGGACTTCACGCTCTTCCTTCTGATCGGGATCCTGCTCTTCCTGTTCTTCGTCGATGCCGTGACGGCCATGCTCCCCTCCATCGTCCAGGGCGGCGCGACCCTGCGTCGACTGTCGTTTCCGCCGGTCATGATCCCGCTCGCGGCCTCCGTTGCGATCGGCATCACCTTCTGCATGAACGTGTCCGCGTTCGCCGTCTTCGCGGCGATCCAGGGGCTCGACCCGCGGATCGAGTGGCTGCTCGTCGTCCCGCTGCTCGCCGAGCTCTACGTGTTCACGATCGCCTTGGGCCTGCTGCTCAGCGCGCTCTACGTCCGCTTTCGTGACGTCGGCCAGGTGTGGGAGCTCGTGGCGCAGCTCCTGTTCTTCGCCTCTGCGATCTTCTACCCGATCGGCATCCTTCCCGACTGGGCGCAGAAGGTCGCCTTTCTCAATCCCTTCGTCCAGGTCATGCAGGACATTCGCCACGTCGTGCTCGGGGGCGCGAGCGGCCCCAACGATCTGACGGTGTCGGAGGTCTTTGCCGGCGCGGGCGGGCGACTCATCCCCCTCTCCATCGTCGCGCTCGTCTTCGTCGCGGCTCTCGTCTTCTTCAGACGGGAGGGCCGCTACTTCGCCGAGAGGCTCTGATGACGCAGGCGATCGAGGTCATCGGAGTCTCCAAGTCATTCCGGATCCCGCACGAGCAGCGGATGTTCTTCAAGGAGTACTTCACGCATCCGTTCCGCCGCACGACCTACGAACGGAACGACGCGCTGAAAGACGTCACGTTCTCCGTCGAAGAGGGCGAGTTCTTCGGCGTCATCGGGCCCAACGGGAGCGGCAAGAGCACGCTGCTCCGGATCCTCGCTGGCATCTACGTCCCCGATTCCGGTGTTGTTCGCGTGGGCGGGTTGCTCTCGCCGTTCATCGAGCTCGGCGTCGGCTTCAACCCGGAGCTCACCGCCCGCGACAACATCCGCATGAATGGCACCCTCGCCGGCCTCACCAAGCGCCAGCTCGAAGAGAGGTTCGACGACATCCTCGCCTTCTCCGAGCTCGAGCGCTTCGTCGACCAGAAGCTGAAGAACTATTCCTCGGGAATGCTCGTGCGCCTCGCGTACTCGATCGCAATCCAGATACCGTTCGACGTCCTACTCCTCGACGAAGTGCTGGCCGTCGGCGACGAGGCGTTCCAGGAGAAGTGCTTCGCGACGTTCGAGCGGTTCAAGGAGGAGCGGAAGACGATTGTCCTGGTGACCCACGATCTCATCCTCGCCAGTCGGTTTTGCGACCGCGCGTTGCTGCTTGAAAATGGCGTCGTCCAGATGGTCGGAGATCCTGATGCTGTCAGCCGGCTCTACCACGACCGTTTGGCGGTCAGGTAGGGCCGGGCGACGGGCCGATCGTGATCGACCGGGCTCATCGCGATCTCGGCAGCAGTCCGGTCGCGGGTGACCGGCCTGCGTTCTCATACCGCTCTAGGGGCATGCGACCGGAACCGTCGCTCTCGGTGGTGACTCCATACACCGGCGACAGAGGCCTGTTCATCGAGACTGCTCGCTCGCTGCGCGCGCAGTCGTTCCAAGACTGGGAGTGGCTGATTGCCGTCGACGCATCGTGCGGCGACGATGTCCACCGCTTGGTCGACGAATGCGACCTGGGGTCCAGGATGCGTGTGATCGACAACCCTCACGCCGCGTTGCGACAGGCACGGTCTGCGTTCGTCCTGCACCTTCCGGCCGGCGATCTCCTGGAACCGACGGCCGCTGAGAAGTGGCTGTGGTTCCTCACCAGCCATCATGCATATGACTGCGTGGAAAGCTACCGCGTGTCCATTCCGGATGAAGCGCTCGTTCAGAGCGGGAATCCCGGCGACCTCGATGTCCGTGCCGGTCTGGGCAGCTGGGCCGGCGTCGTTCGGCGCGACGCGCTGAGAAAGACGCATGCGCGCCGCGCGACCCTTCCGGAGTACCTGCACTGGTCGCGCGTCACCCACCGTGCGGCTGGGTCGCCATCGACACCCGGCAACCGGAGGGCCAGGCGCAGCCAGACAACACGCCGCATCGAGCTTAGCTCGAAGCCGTTCGAAAACAAGCTCGGAAAGACAAGACCCCGACTCCTCATGGTCGTTCCGTTTGTCACGACGGGGGGCGCCGACAAATTCAGCGTCGATGTCGTCTCTCAACTGAGGCAGCGCGACTGGGAGACGACCGTCGTGACGACGCTTCGCAGCGAAAATCCATGGCTCCCACGGATCGCCCGCTTGACACCGGACGTGTTCAGCCTTCCGCTCCTCTTGGAACCGAACGACTATCCGCGTTTCCTGAGCTACCTCATCGGCTCACGGCAGCCGGACGCAGTGCTGATCTCGAACTCCATGTTCGCGTACACCGCCTTGCCATACCTCCGGCGGGTAGCGCGGGGAGTCGCAATCGTCGACTACTGCCACTCCGTCGTCGAGGGGTGGCTCGATGGCGGCTATCCGCGACTCAGCGTCGACAGGCGGGAGTGCCTCGATCTTCAGATCACGTCCTCGACCGCGCTGAAGGAGTGGATGATGGAGCGGGGCGCCGAACCCGACCGAATCGAGGTCTGTTACATCGGGACGACACCGCGGCATGACAACGGGCGATCTTCTCGTGCGGAACTCGGCTTGCCAGAGCAAAAGCCGATCATCCTCTATCCGTGTCGACTGACGGGCGAGAAGCAGCCTGCAGTCTTCGCGAGGACCCTGAATGAGCTGCGCAGCCGAGGACACGCGTTCCAGGCAATCGTTGTCGGCGACGGGCCGTACCTCGGTTGGTTGGAGGCGTTCGCCGGCAGGCACGGCTTGGACATCCGGTTCCTTGGCTACCAGCCGAACGAACGCGTTCGCGAGCTGATGTCCGTCGCCGACTGTGTTTTTCTTCCGTCCAAATACGAGGGAATCTCCGCCGTGTTCTACGAAGCGATGGCCGAGGGCGTGCCAGTGGTCGGGGCCGACGTCGGTGGCCAGCGGGAGCTCGTGGCTCCGGGCTGCGGAGTTCTCATCCCGCCCGGCAGCGAGGACGAGGAAGTGCTTCGCTACACGGAGATCCTTGCCGGGCTCATTGAGGATCCGGGCGCCCGCCGTGCGATGGGCGACGCCGCACGGGCGAGAATCGAAAGCGACTTCACCACGGAGCGGATGGGAGACCGGATGGAGGCGCTACTGGGGCGCGCCATCGAGGTTGCCGCATCGACGCCGCGCGTACCCCCCACCTCACGCGCGGCGCGAGATTCGGCGCACGAAGCCGTCCGCACGGCTCGTTGGGACTCGTCCGCGGGCTCGTCGTTCGGACCGATCTCGTGGCGTCTCCGGCACATTGTCTACAGGGTGCTCAACGCCGTGGGAATGCCCGTTTACCGCTTCGGACTGAGGCTCGGCTTGCACTGGCTGGAGCCGCTGAAGGACCGGGTCTTCCACGCGCTCTTCCCCCGGAGCTGAATCGTCGCGGTGCGCTTCGACCTCGTTCTCGCGACAGTCGGAAGAACGCAGGACGTTGTGCGCTTTCTCAGGGCTCTGGAGGCGCAGTCATATCGCGATTTCCGTCTGCTCGTCGTCGACCAGAACTCCGACGAGCGACTCGCCCCGGTACTCGTGGGGTTCGAGAAGGCGTTCGAGATCGTCCGCCTACGCTCGCAGCCGGGCTTGAGCCGAGCTCGCAACGCCGCGTTCGCGCACCTCGCGGCCGATATCGTCGCGTTCCCCGACGACGATTGCTGGTATCCGCGGGATCTACTGCAGCGCGTCGCAGACTTCTTCGCGGCGCATCCGAAATGGGACGGTCTCGGGGTGCGTCCCGTCGACGAGCTCGGGCGGCAGTCCGCCGGGCGCGCGGACACCGAGGCCGGCGCGATGACCGCCTACAACCTCTGGGGTCGCGTGGGCTCGTACACCCTCTTCCTGCGGCGCCCGGTGCTCGACGAGGTAGGTCCGTTCGACGAGACGCTCGGTGTGGGCACGAGCACGCCGTGGCGCGCGGGCGAAGACCTGGACTACGTGGCGCGTGCCGTGAACGCGGGCCGTCGCGTCTTCTACGACCCTTCGCTGCACGTGCACCACCCTCAGAAGCGCGAGCACACGTCCCGTCCTGACGTTCGGCAGGGGTACGAGTACGGCGCGGGTTTCGGCCGCGCCCTCAGGAAGAACCGCCTGCCCTGGTGGTTCGCGACCTATTGCGTCGTTCGCTCGTGTGGCGCATCGCTCTTGAACCTGCTCGCCGGGCGGCCGGCCCGGGCGCGCTTCTACCTCGCGGTTGCGAGAGGCCGCGTTTGCGGCTGGCTGGGCGTGCGCACGGAGGCATAGCGGGACGTGTCAGGCGTCGGTCGTGCCAAACGTGACCCGGTGCCCCGTGACGACTGTGTGGCTGCGGAGGGCGACGACGCCAGCGATCAAGTACGGGAAGAAGTTCACCGCATGCAGGACGACCGCGCACGCCAGGGCCTGAGAGTCGTCGATCGAGTACGGTTGAAGAGCGGCGATCGTCGCGGCTTCGAACACGCCCAGTCCTGCGGGGAGGGACGGGATCACGAGCACCAGGTTGGTCGCGACAACGGCGACGACTGCGCCGGCGAAGCCGACCTCGAGGCCGAACCCCTCGAACACGCAGAGGTACGAGATGGCTACCACGAGCCATGACAGGACGGTCAGCAGGAAGCCGCCGGCCGCGAGCGACGGGCGATGCAACGCGCGGAGCCCCATCGACAGGCGCTCGGCTGCTGCGTCGATTCGTTGTCGCGTCACACCGGGGAAGATCGCGAGGGGCGCGAGCCCCCGCCTGAGAAGGCTGTCGCCGAAGATGACGAGCACGACGATCATGACAGCGAGACCAACCGAGAACAGCAGCGCGAAGATCGCGGCCGCCCGGATCCAGCTGACCTCCGGGACGAAGAACCAGGCGGCGAACAGGAGCACGAAGAGAGCGAGGACGTCGAAGACGCGCTCGACGATCGCAGTGCCTGCCGCTTCGGCGCGGGACGTCCCCGCTTCCCGACCGAGGGCCACGACGCGAGCGGCCTCGCCGGCTCGAAAGGGCAGGATCTGGTTGAAGAACAGGCCGATGAGAAGCGAACGCAGCGCCGCGCTGAACGGTGGGCGCGACTGCGGCACGAACACCAGGCGCCAGCGCTGCGCCCGCAGGACCACCGCCGCCGCCAGGCAGGCGAGCGCCGGAATGAGCCAGAGATACTTCATCTCGCGGATGCTCGAGACGAAGAGGTCAAGCTGGACATCGCGGATCGCCGCCGCCGCGAAGAGCGCCGAGACAGCGGTTCCCGCAACGAGGAGTGCTGCGTGTCGGCGGCGCATCGCCATTCGAGCCGGAGCGTAGTGGACCTACAGCGCACACTCGATCGGCAGGAGCGCGCCTGGCAGGAGCGACCGCTCGTGCGTCGCGAGTACGCAGGCTTCTACCACCGGATCGTCGGCCGGCTGAGCCGTGTCCCGGGGCCGACCGTCGAGCTCGGCTCGGGGATCGGGAAGTTCAAGGCGTTCAAGCCGGACGCCGTCATGACGGACGTCGAGCCCACTCGTTGGGCTGAGGCGGTCGTAGACGCGGAAGCCTTGCCTTACGAGGACGGCACGATCGCGAACCTCGTGCTGCTCGACGTCTTCCACCACGTGCCCGACCCTGCGCGTTTCCTCGACGAGGCGGCGCGCGTCTTGCGGCTCGGCGGGCGGGTCGTCATCGTCGACCCGTACTGCTCGCCGCTATCCACGCCCGTGTACCGGCGGTTCCACCACGAGCGGACCGACCTGGCTGCACTCGCCTTTGAGCGCGACGCGCAGACGGGCGCCACGGCGCTCGACTCCAACCAGGCCCGCGCGACGCTCGTCTTCTACCGCCACCGGGACCAATACCTGCGCCGCTGGCCGAGCCTCCCGATCGTCGCTGACGAGCGCTTTTCGTTCCTCGTCTATCCGCTCTCGGGAGGGTTCACCCGTCCCGCGTTGCTACCGGCGTTCCTGTACCGGCCGCTGTCTGTGCTCGAGCGGGCGCTTCGGCCCGCGGCTCAGCTGCTTGCGTTTCGCTGCCTGGTGGTGCTCGAGCGGCGCTGATCGCCGCGAGGGCGCCGGAAGATCTGGACGCGGAACTTCGAGTACGCGAAGAGCGTCATGCGCAGCAGTAGGAGGCCGTGGCGGAAGCGGCTGATGTTCGTCGTTCCGTACGTACGCGCGCCGTAGCGCACGGGTAGATCGACGATCTTGAGGTTCAGGCGCGCCGCGCCGAAGAGCAGGTCGAAGTCGCCGAAGGGATCGAACTCCCCGAAGAAGGAGCGTCCGGCCGCGATCGCGCCGTAATCGTCGCGGTGGAGCACCTTCGTCCCGCACAGCGTGTCCTTGACGTGCTGGCCGGTGATCGCGCGGAAAAGGAGCGAGAACGCCTTGTTCCCGAGCATGTTCAGGAACCGCATCGATCCGCGCTCCATGTCGTAGACCAGCCGCGACCCGTTGATCAGCTCGCCGCGGTTCGCGACGAGTGCGTCGTAGAACTTCGGCAGGTCTTCCGGCTGCACCGTGAGATCGCCGTCGAGGATCATGAGCACGTCGTGCTTCGCCGCCGCGAACCCCATGCGGACGGCGTCGCCCTTTCCCTTCCCCGGCTGCGTCAGCAGCGAGATGTCCAGTTCGGGATGCTCGTCGATCTCGCGCTCGATGGTGGCTCGCGTGTCGTCGGTCGAGCCACCTTCGACGAAGATCAGCTCCGTCGAGGTGCCCATCGAGGTCAGGCGTTCGACGATCTGCGGGATGTGGCCGGCTTCGTTCCGGCACGCGCAGACCACCGACACTCCGAGCTCGCCGAGAGGCTCGGGCGACGGTCGCGCGACGATCCAGTAGCTGACGCACAGACGCGTGAACGGCCAGATGTTCGCCACGACCGTGTTGAGGAAGTGCGTGAGCAGCGGCACGGACTTCGGCACGAGGATCCGCGTGCTCGCCGACACGACCTCGAACCCCGCGAGCTCGAGCAGATTGCGGATGTCGCCCGGGGAGACCCAGTTGCGGATCGGCTTCCGTGGTTTGAGCCCCAGACGCTCGGCCAACCCGAGGAATGGACGCCACGCCGGGTTGTAGGAGTTGATCACGACGCGTGTGCGCGAGTGCGAGTGCTGGCGCACGTTCTCGAGCAGGCGCAGCAGGTCGTGCACGTACGGGAAGACGTCCGAGAGGACGACGTAGTCGAAGGTCTCGTCCAGCTTCGTGGTCTCGCCCGCGCCGAGCTCGAAGCGCAGGCCGGGGTAGCGGCTGTTCGCGAGCTCGACCATCGCCGGGCTGACGTCCACGCCGACGCCGACCGACGGCTGCAGTGCGGCGAGAAGGTCGCCCCCGCCCGACCCGATCTCGAGCACCTTCCGTCCCTCCGGCACCATGCTCCGGCAGATCCGCTCGACGAGCCGGTGATAGGTCGCGTTCCTGCGGCGCCAGCGCGCTTCGACCGGCGCGAACGCGTCGAAGTACGTTGCGACGTCCGCGTACTCGAGACCCGCGACCTCACTCGACGGATCGAGCTGCCGGCTCACTCTCGCACTCAGCATGCGCGCGTGATCGTAGCGACCGGACCTCCGGTCGGACCCCGGCGACCCCCCTCTCTACACTGGGCCGCGTGGCCGCCCGCAGCACGACGAACGATCCGTTCGCGTCCGGGCTCCCGCACCTCGCCGATCCGCATCGGGGCGCCGCGAGCACGAAGACCGTCGTCAGTGTCGCTCGCCGATGGCTCCCGCTCTGGCTCCCGGTCGCGCTCGTGGCGCCGTCGCTCGTTTGGATCGCGCTCGACCGGTCAATCTGGCCGTGGGATCCCGCCTGGTACGGCACGGTGTCCGTCGATCTCTGGGCGACGCTCAGTACGGATCCCGTCCACTGGCCGGGGTCGATGACTCACGCCTTCGGCCTGAAGCCGCCTGCCGTGGCGTGGCTGGGCCAGCTGTTCGTTCCCCTCGGCGAGACCCTCGGCGAGGACGCCCGCGCGCTCCTCCTCTCCATCGTGGTGTGCCAGGCGGCCTCGTTGAGCCTCGTGTACCTCGCCGTGCGCCGGCTGGACGGCACTCCGGCTGCGGTTCTGGCGACGCTCCTCGTCGGTGCCTCGCCGCTCTTCGTCTCGCTGAGCCATGAGTACTTCGCCGAGCCCGCACAGACCGTCGCCGTCACATGGCTACTGCTCATCCTCGCCGGCGCTGCGTACAGCCCGGCGTCCCTCACGCTCGCCCAGCTGCCGGGAGCAATCGCGTTGGGGATGCTCGCGAAGCTCTCTTCGCCGGCATACATGGCCCCGCTTGCCCTCGGCGCAGTGGTGCTTCTCGCACTTCACCGCAAGATGCTCCCGCAGCAACGACGCAGGCGCGACCGGGTCGCAGTGTTCGGCTCGGGAGCTATCTCGCTGCTCCTCGTCCTCGGCGCCCTTGCGTGGTACCGGGTCAACCTCGACACGGCGCTGGACCACGCGCGTAATGCGTCGGCCGACACGGGCTTGTATGGAGTCGACCGCGGCTTCGTTCGCCAGTTTCCTGAATGGGTCGAGCGGTTGGGGAATGCTGCCTTCATTCCGTTTGCGTGGATCGTCGCGGGCGGTCTCGCGATCGTCGCTCTCGCCGCCGCAGGCCCGCGGATCCGGATTCGCGATCCTCGTGTGGTGACGTGTGCCGCTTGCGGGACGGCGGTGCTCGTCGTGCTCGCAGCTTTCGCGTCGCAGCCGAATCAGGAGATGCGATACCTCCTTCCGCTCGTTCCGCTGGTAGCGGTGCCGGTGGCGCTGGCTGTCGCGGTCAGTCGTCGCCGGACGCTCGTCGTGCTCGCCGGGGCCCTCGCCGTCGTCCAGTTCGCGGTCGTCACGCTGCAGAGCTTCGGCCATGCGCCCGGCGCGCTCCGTGCGTCGTACCCGGTCGACGAACCCGTCCGTGACGCACGCTTCGCCCGCGCGCTCGACGACGTCGTCACGCAGACGTGCACGGATGCTCAAGTCGGCCGCATCAGCATCGTCGGGGCCGACCATCCATGGCTCAACCACAACACCCTTACGTTCCTCGCCCACCGGCGCTTCGCCGGGAGGAGCGGACGCCTCTGCAACTACACCGCGCTCGGCTACGCGGAGCAGGACCCGGAGGCGGCATGGGACCGAGTGCGCGATACGGACCCGCCCTTCTACATCGCCATCGACTACGGCAACCCGAGCAACCCGCTTCCGGCGACCGAGGCTGCCGCCGTTGCTCGGGCGGACGCCTTCAACAGGGTGAACGTCGCGATCTTCGATCGCGTCGTGCGAAGTCCCGACTTCGAGCTCGTGCCGGGAAGCCGCAGCACCGGTCTCGTCATCTTCCGTGCTGTCAACGCCAGCCACTAGCATCGGCCGCTCCATGGACTACTGCCTGCCAAAGGGCTACCAGGCGCGCCTCGAGCCGGACGATCCAGTCCGTGAGGACGACGAGGGCTTCTGGCTGCCGGCCGTGTACCCGGAGTCGGCGTCACTCGCGACGCGACTCGGTGCGCGGTGCATAGTCGGTGTGGGCTGCGGCACTGGGAAGAGGCTTGCGGCGCTTCATCCGAGCTTCGAGATAATCGGCATCGACACCCCTTCGAACATAGCGGTCTGTCGGGAGCGCTACGACTTCGGCACCTGGGTCGAGATCGATCTCGAGAACGACGACTCCCTCGACGTTCCGGATCTCACGGGCGCGGTACTGGTCTGCGAGAACCTGTTGGAGCGTCTGGTAAACCCAGAAGAGCTGCTGGCCCTCGTCTCGGACGCCCTAGAGAAGGGCGCGGCGGCCTTCGTGCTCGCCACGCCTGATCGTGCCTTGAACAAGGACGGACACCTCGGGCCGCCTGCCAACCCTGCGCACGCGCGTGAGTGGACGGGCGCTGAGCTCGCGCACTTCATGGCTTCGATGGGCCTCAGGGGACACCTGGGGCTGACCCGCTCAAACGATCTGGCGCCGTTCATGCGAACGATTCTCGCCGTCGTTCCTGGCCTCTCGGCGGATCAGCGTGAGGTAGTCGATAGTTGGTGGTACGAGCGAACGCGGTGGCAGCGGATGGTCGAGGAGCAAGATCGCACGATCCTTCAACAGCACGCCTGGACCGGAGAGCTCCGGAGAATCTCGGACTGGTCCGCGCAGCAGCGCGACGCTTGGGAGGTCACCGCGCGAGAGAGAGAAGCTCAGCTCCTCGAACGCGACCGGCAAATCGCTGAGCTTCAGGCGGCGCTTGCGAGAGCTGTCGGTCAAGCCGGCACGCTCGAACAAACGTCGCTGCGGTGGGCGCTCCGCCTAGCACTACGCTTGGCGCGAGCGGCGGGTCGAGTCCGTCCGCGTCGCTCATGAACGTCGGGTGTAGTCGCTGCAGGCAAGTGTGATGTCGACGGTCGGTGTCACGGGCGCGACCGGATTCATGGGATCGCTTCTGGTCAGACGCCTCGCGGATCTTCAGGATTCAGAGGTTAGGGCGCTGACACGCACGATCGCGCCTGCTCTTCCACGAGATCCCCGGATCGAGTGGACGCAGGGCGATCTCTCCTCGTATCGGGACTGTGTGGCCTTCGTCGCCGGCCTCGACGCGGTCGTGCATCTCGCGCACACGAACACGCCGTATACGTCGAACCAGCATCTTCCGAGCGATGCGGCAATGAACATAGTTCCACTGCTCACGTTGATCCAGGCGATTCGTGACGCTGGGACGAGGCCGCATGTGATCTACGCGAGCACGGGTGGGGCCTTGTACCGCGTTGAAGGCCGGCGGCCGCTCACCGAGGCCAGCCCGGTCGAGCCAACGACGTCGTACGGGATCCAGAAGTTCATGGGTGAGCACTACCTCCGACTCGCGACGCACGAGGGCTGGATCACCGCAACCGTCCTCAGGATCGGCAACCCCTACGGCGTCCTCCTGCCACGGCAGAGACTTCAGGGTTTTATTGGCGTCGCGCTGTCGCAGATCCTGGAGGGCGGCCCGGTTCGGATCTTCGGCGATGCCGACAACGTGCGAGACTTCGTCCACCTCGACGACGTGATGCGGATGTTCGAGCTCGCGGTCGCACGTCGGGAAGGCTTCGACGTCTACAACGTCGGAAGCGGCGTGGGGAGATCGGTCCGCAGCGTGCTCGCACTTCTGCACGAGTTCTCCGGGGTCGACGCGGAGGTCATCTACGAGCCGCCGACGACCGACTCACGCCGCCTCCCTGCCTGGATCGTGCTCGACATAGGCAAAGCACGGCAAGAGCTCGGCTGGCGGCCAAAGGTCGAGTTCGAGACTGGTCTGCGGGCGATGTGCGAGCAAGCCGTGGCCGCTCTGTGAGCGTCACCGTCCTGCTTCCCATCTACAACGGGGCGCGAACGCTGCGCCAAGCGGTCGACTCGATCTTGCGCCAGGATGGCCCGGAGCTCGAGCTGCTCCTGGTCGACGATGCCTCAACGGACGGATCGGCCGCCATCGTCCGCGAGTACGCGCGGCGCGACGCTCGCGTGACGGCGGTCGTTCACGAGCGCAACGTCGGGCTCGCCGGAACTCTCAACGAGGGTCTCGAACGCGCGCGCTATGAGCTCGTCGCGCGGATCGATCAGGACGACGAGGCGCTTTCGCAGCGCTTGCGCGTGCAGGCGGAATTCCTCGGCGCGCATCCCGAGGTCGCGGTGGCCGGAAGCTGGGTTTTCCACATGGGTGCGCGTCCTGACCACGACCGGCTGATCCGTCTACCCACGGAACCCGAGGAAATCGCCGAGATCTTGCCCCGCGAGAACTGCCTTTACCACCCGTCGGTAATGCTCAGGCGAATCGTCGTACTGGAGGCAGGCGGGTATCGAGGCGAGTTCAAGAATGCCGAGGACTACGACCTGTGGCTGCGGCTGGCCCGCACGCACAAGCTCGCCAACGTGGGGCAGCCGTTGCTCCGATACCGCTTCTCGGTCGACGGCATGACCCTCAGCCGGAAGTGGGAGCAGCTCTACTATGTTCACCTTGCGCAAGCGGCCGGCGGCGACCCCGATGTGCCGTTCGACGAGGTCGAACGCCGCGCGCGCGCCACGCTCGCGGAGGTCGACCGCGGCTGGTTCCTGATGCAGGTCGCACAGGGAACGGTGAGGGAGCTCGTCGCGCTGCGGCAGTGGCGCGATGCAGTAGTAGTCGTGACCCGATTCGCCCCGGAGATCGGGTTTCGCAGATCGGCGTCATTGCTTGCAGACGTTGGACGATCGCGGGTTGGAAGCAGCAAGGTCGCGTGAACTGCATCGTCTTCTCTCGAGACCGTGCCATGCAGCTCGACGCGTTCCTCACGAGCGTCTCGTGCCATGGGAGCGAGCTCTTCACGAGTGTCGCGATCCTCTACCGGACCACCTCCGGTCGCCACGAGAAGGCGTATGCGGAGCTTCAGTCGGAGCACGCCGACGTGCGCTGGGTCCGTGAGGCGCGGTTCCGAGAGGATCTTCTCCGCCTGGTCGGTGAAGCAGCCATGACCGTGTTTCATACGGACGACGACGTCTATTTCCGGACGCCTGGCGCTTTCGAGCTACGTGACAACGACGTGTGCTTCAGCCTTCGCCTTGGGCTGAACGTCACGTATTCCTATTCTCTCGACGTGGAGCAGCGCCTAGTGGGCGCATCGGTGGTCGGTGATCGCGTCGCCTGGGACTGGCGCTCACAGGTCGCCGGGGAATTCAGCTACCCACTCGCCGTCAACGGACACGTCTTTCGCACCGACGAAGTTAGCGATTGGCTGGCGCGTGCTGAGTTTACGAACCCGAACACCCTTGAGTCGGCCCTGCAGTACTTCAATCCGGACGCAGGCCCGAGAATGGCGTCGTTCCGACACAGCGTCGTTGTCAGCATTCCGGCCAACCTCGTAAACGAGACGAACGTCAATCGGCACGGCGACCTCGGTACCGCGGATGCGCTGAACGACCGCTTTCTTGCCGGCGAGCGGATTGATGTGCGGAAGATGGATTTCTCAGCCGTCCGATCACCGCATCAGGAGATCTCGTTCGTCTTTTCCCCGGCGGCCTGATAGTGGAAATCGCCTCCGAGCATCGCTAATCATGTTCACAAGGCCGGACTCCACTTTCGACCTCCCCCCGGAAACCGTGGGATATGTGCTGCGTGACGAAGCGGGCCCCCTGCACCGGATCGCGAAGATGATCCCGAGTGGTAGCTCAGTCCTCGACGTTGGTGCCGGCAGCGGACTCCTGCCTCGCGTCTTGCACGCGATGAACAGAGAGGTCGTCATAGACGGCGTCGAGCCAAACGAGCATGCGGCGGCAATTGCCGCCCCCCACTATCGTCATCTCTACCAATCCCGAGCCGAGGATCTGCCCCAGCCGCTGCCGAACCGCTACGACTTCGTCGTCTTGGCCGACGTGATCGAGCACGTCGCCGACCCACTCGCTTTCCTCCGCCGCTTGACCGACGGCCTACCTCGCGAAACGAGGATTGTGATCGACACGCCGAACGTAGCGTTTGGAGCCGTGCGGCTGGCACTACTGAAAGGCCGTTTCGACTACGTCGATTCCGGGATTCTCGAGCGGACGCATCTGCGCTTCTTCACGCTTTCCACGCTTGAGCAACTCATCGCCGAGCTTGGGATGAACGTCGAGAGCCTCTACCTGCTACAGCGGGATCTCCTCAAGACGGAAATGCCGCTGCATCACATTCAGACTGATGGCCGGCTGATGCTCCGGCTGCTGCGTGACGAGCTGGCTTCCACATACCAGTTCTTGTTCGTCTTGACGCGCGAGGACGTCGCTACTGAGCGTAGGACGTTCGGTGAGCGGTTGACGCCCGGTGAGTACTTGCGGTGGCGGCTCGCCCGGGTCAAGACGAGGCTCCGGTGACTCCTAAGGTCTCCGTTTGCATTCCCGCGTTCGAGCAACCGGAGTACTTCCGGCGTGCACTCGATTCGGTGACCGAGCAGACGTTCTCGAGTTACGAGATCGTCGTGACGGATGACTCCCGCAACGATTCGATCGAGCGCATCGTCGAGCAGCAGCGCCGGCCGGGAGGGATTCGCTACCGCCGGAACCGCGACCGGAGGGGTTCGCCGGAAAACTGGAACGACGCGATCGGGCTCGCTCGAGGCGAGTACGTCAAGCTCCTCCACCACGACGACTGGTTCGCAGACCGGCACGCGCTCGGAGAGTTCGTCGCCCTCCTCGACGACAACCCGCGTGCGGCGTTCGGGTTCAGCGCCTCTAACGCCTGTGGAGCCGACGGGGCTCTTCTGTTTGTCCATCGTCCCAGCGACGACCGTCTGGAAGAGATTCGCCGTCGTCCGACCGTTCTCTTGCTCGGGAATTGGATCGGATCCCCTAGCGCCACGATCCATCGTCGGTCGGCTGGGCTGCTCTTCGACCAAAGGCTTCGTTGGGTCGTCGACATCGATTTCTACGTCAGGATTCTCGACGGCGGCTGTTTCGCGTTCACTCCCAGAGCGCTCGTAAACGTCACTACCGGTGCGTCACACCAGGTCACGCGCGAGGCGGAGAGCGATCCTCAGGTCGACCTCTTCGAGTGGTTCTATCTCTATCGAAAGCACCGGCGTGGCCCGCCGCGCTACCGCGAGCTCGTCTTTCTCGGGAATCTGCTCGAAAAGTATGGTGTTCGCTCGAGCAGCGACGTTCCGCCCGACGTCGTCCCGCAACGGCGATTGCTGTCCCTGCTTATCCACCTGCGAAGGCGCCGCCTAATTCACTGAGCAGCGTAGACGTCTCCGAACGTGTCGATGCTCCTTGGCGTCGAATCGAGGAAACGGAACATCTCGTCGACGCCGGCCCAATCGTCGAGCGCAAACCTGAGCGACTCGCCGTACGAAAAGTTGAAGCGGGTCATTCCGAGACTTGCGAGGTGCTCGACCGCAGCCAGCCGTGAGTCCAACCGCTCAAACGTGAATTCGAACGCGAGCGCCGGAACCGGCCGTGAGAGCCCGCGTACGACCTCGAGCTCGTATCCCTCGACGTCGATCTTGCAGAAGTCGGGCACACCGAATTCTCGAATGAGATCGTCGAGTGTCGTCATCCTCACGACCTCGCGCTCGTCCCATGCGAAGTCGGCGAAGCGACCGCTCTCCTGCACGGCCTCGACCCACTCCGGCGAGAGGCTCGAGAGTGTGTGGTAACTGGCCACGAGCAACTCGGCCTCGCCCGGCGCTGGTCCCAACGCCGCTTCCACGAGGTGGATGCGCCCGCCGAAGCGGCGACGAAGCATGGCCGCGCAGCTCGCCTGCGGCTCGACGGCAACGACGCGCGCGCCGAGAGCGACGAACAGGTCGGTCCGCTCACCCACGTTCGCGCCGATGTCGAAGCACAGCCCGGCGGGCGGTACGAGGGCGCGGTAGAAACGCAACGCCGCGGCTCGACGGCGACGCGCACCGGCCGCCTCGAGAGCCGAGCGAAGACCCACGCGGGCACGGTGCCAGGATCGCCGGCTGCGGTCAACCTCCCTAACATGCCCGCGGGCCGATGAACCCCCTCAGCACGCTCAGGCGACGCGCACGGCAACTCCACGGCCCTCTGCGCCGGTGGGCCGCCCCGCTCTTGCCGGCACACCAAAGCCTTGCGACGGTACGCGAGTACCGGCATTTCCTCGAATCTTGGCGCGCCTACTCGCGCCTTCCTGGAGCCGAGCCGCTGCGGTTCGAGGATGGCTATCCATGTCTCTTCGACCGCACCCCCACGACGCCCTACGATCCGCACTACTTCCACCAGGCCGTCTGGGCCGCCGAGCGGATCGCAGCTCATCAGCCGGAGGAGCACGTCGATGTCGGGTCCGAGATCACGTTCGTCGGCATGCTCTCCGTGATCGTCCCAGTAGCGTTCGTCGACATTCGGCCTTTTCCCGTGGCGCTGGCCAACCTCCATCCCCTCGCTGGCGATCTGCTGCGAGGACTTCCATTCGCCGACAGGTCGATACCGTCGCTGTCCTGTCTCCACGTGGCGGAGCACGTCGGCCTCGGCCGGTACGGGGATGACCTCGCCGTCGACGGGACAAAGCGCGCGTGCGCTGAGCTCCAGCGCATCCTCGCGAACAAGGGGCGACTGTACTTCTCCGTGCCGGTTGGACGGCCGCGCGTCTGCTTCAACGCGCACCGGATTCACGCGCCACGGCAGATCCTCGGCTACTTCCCGGAACTCGAGCTGGAGGAGTTCTCCCTGATCGGGGACGACTATCGACTGGTTCATGACGCGGCGGTCGATGCAGCCGGGGACCTCGACTACGGCTGTGGGCTCTTCGCCTTTCGCCGGCCGCGATGAGCGCGCTCACGGCGACGCCCGCACGCGTCGCCATAGAATGCGACGCTTCGTGGTCAGCCCGACGCTACAGCACGGGAGCGAGGTCGTCGCGAGGCGCCTGTACCTCGATCTGCTCAAGCGGACACTGACCCGCCTGGCGTTCGAGGACGAGACATTGATCCCCGGGGATCCGCACGGGCAACCGCAGGCGTTCGATCGTGATCTTCGCGCACGCGGACGAGACTGGCCGGCGCACGCCGAGACCATGATCGGCCTCGAGCGACTCGACAACATCGAGCACGCCGTCGCGACCGTCATCCGCGAGCAGGTGCCGGGCGACCTGATCGAAACCGGTGTGTGGCGCGGGGGTGCGGTCATCTTCATGCGGGCAATTCTCGCCAGCTACGGCGACACCTCGCGCGTGGTCTGGGCGGCCGACTCGTTCGAGGGGGTGCCCAAGCCCGATGCGGAACGTTTCCCAGCGGACGCTGCAGACACGCATTGGACCTTTCACGAGCTGGCCGTAAGCCTCGAGGAAGTGAAAGCGAACTTCGCGCGTTACGGGCTTCTCGACGAGCAAGTTCGCTTTCTGCCAGGCTGGTTTCGCGACACGCTTCCGACGGCGCCGTTCGAGCGGCTCGCCGTCCTGCGCCTCGACGGCGACCTGTACGAGTCCACGATCGTGGCGCTCGAGTGCGCTCTATCCTAAGGTCTGCGCCGGAGGGTTCGTAATCGTTGATGACTACGCGTTGCCAGGGTGCGGCGCGGCCGTCGACGACTATCGCGCCGAGCACGCGATTTCGGAGCCGCTGCAGGAGATCGACTGGACCGGTGTCTACTGGCGCCGCAGCCACTAGACCGAAGTTCCTCCCTGAGCGTGGCCGGATTCGGCTTGCCTGCGGCCGTGGT
>JBBDRM010000113.1:12440-23454 GCA_040905475.1 Actinomycetota bacterium | reverse complement strand
ATCTGCCTCAAACTCCTCAACGCCGAGGAGTCATTCTGTTAGGCGCTCTTAGCGGAGGCACCATGGCCGGACCCGTAGCCGAGCCTGACGAGCACTTCCGGCATCAGCTGCTGTCCGCCCGTCGGATCGACGAACGAATGGCTTGCGACCGCGAACACGGTGACGCCCGGTCCCGCCGCGTCGATCAGTCTGCCCAGGGCTGAGTCCAGGCGCTCATAGACGATCCTGATTCCTTTGGCGAGCCGGTCGTGGCCTTCCGGCGCCGCGCCGTCGAGGAAGTGCAATAGCTGGTGCCCGCTGCAGTGAGCCTCAGAAAATCCGCACGCGAAAAGATCCCACTCCTCGCGTCCGAGCACATCGAGCAGGAGAGCCGTCTTTCGCTCGATCCCTTCGAGGAGATCGTCGAGCAGCTGCTCGTACTGTTCCGGGGTGCCGTCATGTCCGTCGCAGGCCGCCGTCGTCCGCCGCGGCCACGGTCTCGACCAGAGCGGGTATCCGCCGTGGCGGTCGCGCAGCTCGCCGAGTAGGTTGGCTGGCAGGCTCTCCGCTCCGTAGAAGCGGTCATGAGTTCCCCACCCGGATACGAAGACGCCGTTCAACTCCTTGGGCGACACCGAGTGGGGGACGTCGATCACCGCCACGCGCTTTCCCGCATCGCTCGCGACCGTCCAGAGCGCGCGAGGGTCGACCTCGTCCACCTCCACCTGCCGTGGCGCGGTCTCCCCCGTGTGAAGCTGACGACCCGGGAAGAAGACACCGACGCGTCCACACGACCGGCCGATGTTCAGCTCTTCCCACACCCCACCCCCGATGGTTGCTAGCGGGTTGGCGAGCCTGAACGTCGCAGCATCGCGCGCGAATGAGGAAAACCGCTGGACGCCACCCTCGGCACCAAAGCGCCCCAGCAGAAACGCGTCACCGGCATCCAGACCGACGACCAGTGCTCGAGCGGACATGGTCCTTACTCCCTCCCCCGTTTCATTTCCCCGTGCGCACGGTACTCAGCTGCGCCTCATCCGTCCAGCCAGCCGGCGCCGGAGGCCAACCCTACCTCGCGTCGCTGCGAGAGCGGCAAGCGCGTCGCTTCGGCGCTTCTCGAGCCACGCAAGCTTCCCTGTCCGCGCGGAGCGGAAGCTCGTCGCGTCGAAGCGGGAGCGCGACGTCCTGGCCCAGCAACAGGCGAGCCAGCAGGTGCGAGTAGATGTTCCAGCGCGTCGGGGCGATCCAGGGCTTCTTCAGGACGTGGTGGAGCACGAATGGCTCTTCACCGTCCTGGTAGGAGCAGCGCAGCGAGGCCTCGTCGACGATGCTGAGCCCTGCAAAGGGCGGAAACGGCGCCAACCGATGATCGAGCAGCTCGAGCGTCTCCACGGGAAAGGTGGCGAGGAAGGCGTTCAGGACGTCCTGGTCGACGTAGTAGAACGGGTACTCGGAGGTTCCCTTGGCGATGAGCGTGCGATCGACATCGACGTGCTCGTAGCCTGCCGTGACCTGTTGGAGAAGCGTCGTGCCGAGCTCGCGTTCGGCGACGAGGAGGCCGGTGTTCACGTAGGGCTGCCGTCGTAGCGGCCCGAGTCCGAGGAGCTCCGACCAGCGCTCGTCGAAGCGATGTCCGATCCGGTCGACAAAGGCGACGATCTTTCCAGGACGAGCGTGATCGATCAACGATGTGAGAGGTCGCGTGACGATCATGTCCGCATCCAGCAGCACCATCACGTCCGTCGGATACGCGAGCGGAGCGACCGTCTTCGCATGGTGAGGTGCCGTCAGGCCGTGCGCCTCGACGAGCGTCACATGGTCGGCCAGCAGGCGGCGGTGCGCGTCGACAAGGCCGCAATCTGCGACGTAGATGGGCTCGTCGTGCCCGACGAGGCGCAGCGAGTTGATCAGCGCGACGAGGCCGAGAAAGTACGTCGAATCGGCGACGACGTAAAAAGCGCTGGCCGGGCTGGTGCGGGTCAAGCGTCCTCCTCGAGCTCGTGTCGCCGGCGATGCCGTCGCTGACCCGCAACGAGGCCAGGTTGGGGATGATACGAAGCTATCGATGTCTGGACCGCTCGAGACCAGCCGGAATCGCACCCCTGCGACTCGTCGTCGCGGGTGTGGGGTTCTGGGGCGGAAGCTGGATTCCCGTGGTTCGCCAGTCGCCCCACTGGGAGCTGGTCGTCGTCGTGGACACGGACGAGGCGGCTCTCGGGCGCGCCGCGGCGGCCGCAGGGCTCGACCATTCGGCCTGGTTCGGCTCGACCTCCGCGGCGGCGGAGGTCGTCGCTGGCGACGCGGTACTCGTCGTCGTACCTCCGGCGCTCCACGCGCCGCTTGCGCTCGAGGGTCTCGAGAGCGGTCTTCATTGCCTGATCGAAAAGCCCTTCGCCGGCACGCTCGCAGATGCCCGCCTGATCATCGAGCGCGCCGACTCGGCCGGACGCGTCGTGATGGTGAGCCAGCAGTACCGCCACCGGCTCGGGGCCCGCACGGTCGCCCGGCTCGTCGAGAACGGCGCCGTCGGCCGGATCGGCGCCGCCTACATCACCTTCTCGCAGGAGCTCGCAGCGCCTGGGTTCCAGCACGAGATGGACGAGCCGTTTCTCTGGGACATGGCGATCCACCACTTCGATCTGATTCGCGGGATCCTGGGCGTCGAGCCGGTCCGCGTCCAGGCGACGAGCTCGAATCCGAGTTGGAGCCCTTTCAGGGGAAACGCGGCAGCGACCGCCGTGTTCGAGACGGAGGACGGGGTCGCCATCACGTACACGGGTACATGGGCACCCCGCGGCGGGAAGACCGGGTGGGATGGCGTCTGGGACATCCACGGTGAGAGCGGATCGATCCGTTGGGATGGGGACGAGGTGATCGTCAGGCCGCTCGCGCAGCCGCTGCTCGCAAAGATCCAGAGTCGGGCGCTGAGGCGAGAGTGGAAAGGGCGGCGCGTCAAGCCAGCTCCGATCGGAGAAGCGGATCGCCTCGGCTCGCTGGCCGAGTTCAGCGCAGCGATCCGGGAGAAGCGGGAGAAGACCTCCGGTCGCGACAACATCCACTCGCTGGCCCTCACCGTCGCAGCCGTCGAGTCAGTCCGCAGCCGCGCAGCGGTTGATGTCGCCGAGCTGCGATGGCGAGCGAGGTGCCCGATACCCGTCGCGGACGACGACCGGCAAGCGCTTCGAGAGAGAACTGTCAGTAGGCAGCGCGCGGACGGAGCAGAGCAGGAAGCGTGAGCATGATGAGCCGAAGGTCCTCGCGCAATGTCCAGTTCGTCATGTAGAGGTAGTCGAGCTTCGTCATCTCGTGGAAGGGGATGTCGCTCGCCCCGAGCACCTGCCACAACCCCGTCATTCCCGGCTTGACGTTCAGCCGTCGCCTCGCCCAGTCCTCGACGTGCCGATCCTCGTCGAGGATGAGGGGGCGAGGACCAACGAGCGACATCTCGCCGCGAAGCACGTTCAAGAGCTGCGGAAGCTCGTCGAGGCGCCAGCGGCGAAGAGACGCGCCGACCCGGGTAACGCGAGGGTCGTCGGGCGCTTTGAACATGCGCGGATCCTCGTCCAGATGGATGTTCAGCGCGGCGACGTCAGCCTTCCGCAACTCTGCGTCCTCGACCATCGTCCGGAACTTGTAAACGCGAAACGCCCGCTCGCCGGCCCCCATTCGCACCTGACGGAAGAAGACACTCCCTCGTGAGTCGAGCTTTATCCAGGCCGCGACGATCGCGAAGAACGGTGCAAGAACGATCAGTCCGACGATCGCGCCGACGAGGTCGAGCGAACGCTTGAGGACCCTCTGTGAATCGGTGAGCCTCAGTACCGGCAGTCCGACCAGCGGAATCCCGTGCATCGTGTGCAGCTTGGCGTTCGCACCGAGGACCTCGAACATCCGCGGGACGATGTCGACCACGACCTCGGTGTCCTGCAGAGATCGAATGACGTCGAGCGTCTCCTCGTGCGAATCGACCGAGAACGCGATCAGCACGCGATCGGCGTCATGCTCCGTCACCAATCTGTGGAGGTCAGGCGCGGTTCCGAGGCGGCCGAGCGTCCCGACTCCGTTGGGCGGGGCGTCGCCGTCCCGGTCGACGAAGCCGACGACCCGCAGGCCGTATTCGGGATGCATGGCGATCTTGGTGGCAAGAAGGCGTGCCACGTAGCCAGATCCGACAATGATGACGTTCTGGACGTAGGCGGCGTGGCGGCGGCCTATGACGCGAACGACGGCGCGAGACAGCGGTAGGAGGAGGAGCGCCAGCGTCCAGAAGAGAACGAGGCGGGCCAGGTGTGGGTGCGGGAGGCCGAGGATCTCGGTGACGACGACGACCCCCCACGTCCCCAACGAGATCACCTGGAGAAGACCGAACAGATCGTCGACAGTCGAGTGGTTCGCTCTCTCCTCATCCCGGTCGTAGAGCCCGAGCATGTGGGCCGTGAGAATCCAGAGCGGCAGGCTTGCGACGAAGAGGACGACCTCCCACCGAGGCTCGATCGACTCCCCGACGATCGCCGGCGGAGACATCGCGAGCGCGAGCGCGAACGCTGCGAGCAGCCCGACGACATCGGCCAATACGAGGAGACGGCGCATGAGCCATCCGCGCGAGCGTGCGCGGAGCAGACGCCCCGGGTCTTCCTCGTGGCTCAGCTGATCGCCTCGCGGAATGGCGACCGGGTTCTGGGAGACGATGCTCAACTACCCCTCCCGCTGGCCCCAGCTATGAACTCCACCTATACCCCCGTTCCCATCCGGAACAGTAGTCCGGACGTCCAGCGTCTCATAGACGGCCCCGCGAGATTCAATACTTTCGGCTGGACCTACCGAGGCGTTCCGGTGGAGGGCGTGGCCGCGCCCTCTCTGGGCGGGATGCCTTCGTGGAACGCTATCTGGGAGTCGCCCTGCCCGTCAGGTTCGCCTGCTTCCGCTCGCCCTGCGCCTCTGCAAGAGCTCGGTCGCCACGAGCCACATGAACGCCCCGTTCGTCCGCGCATAGCGACCTGCCAAACGGCGCGGCTCCTGAGCGGTGCGGTACGCCCACTCGAGCCCCATCCGTTGAATGGGACGAGGCGCCCGCTTCGTCACGCCTGCGATCACGTCGAACGCGCCGCCGACCCCCATCGCGAAGCGCGCGCCTGTCAGCCGCTGGTGAGCATCGATCCATTCCTCCTTGCGCGGGGAGCTCATCCCGACGAACAACGCGTCGGGCCGGGCCTCTGCGATCTGCGCCGCGACGCGTTGGTCATCCTCCGCTGGGAAGTGGCCATGGTGGAAGCCGGCGATGCGCAAGGTCGGGTGACGACGCGCGATTCGTTCCACTGCCCGCTCGATGACGCTCTCCCTCGCGCCGAGGAAGTAGGCGGACATGCTCTCGCGCTCCTGTACCGCGAGCAACGCTGTCAGCAGGTCGATGCCCGCTACTCGCTCCGGGACCGGCACGCCGAGAATCCTCCCGGCCCAGACGAGAGACTGACCGTCCGCGTTCACGATGGTCGCACGGTCGAGCAGTCCGCGCAGTTCCGGGCTTCGATGCGCCTCGACGACCTTCACGGCGTTGAGCGAGAACTGTGAGTGGCAGCCGCCGTCGTTCATCAGCTCGACGATCCGTTGCACGGTCTGTTCCAGCGTCAGCGCGTCGATCGGGCAGGTGAGCAGCGTGTGACGTGTGGCGCCGTGCGCGCCGACGCTCCCGTTGCTCACGAGGACCGCTCGGCGTCGGAGCAAATGTTGACGACAGGCGACGGATCGCACGCGCAGCGGGGGGCACACCGTACGACGATCGACCGCAAGCCCGCTTGTGCTCCCACGCTTCTCCGATCGTACGTGCGGCCGCCACATCCGCCAGCTCCTGTTGCTTGGACCGGAGAAAGCCGGGTCCGGCGCTCAGGACTTGCGCTGGGCAGTGAGCACGCCATCCGCGAAGCCAAGACAAAGCTCTTCCACATCGTCGCCGATTCTGGCTCTTGCCAGGCAGGAGTCCCCCTCGCGCAGGAGCTCGAGCGCGGCGGTCGGTACCGGCGCGTCAGCAGCCAGCGGGACGAGTAGCGCGCCGAGCTCGACCGGCCCGGATGCGATAACGCGTTGGGAAACGACCCAGGCCGCCTCGGACTGCTCGAGACGCCGCGACCACCGTCCGTCGTCGCGGATCACGATCTTCGCGGGCAGCGGTGAGGCAAATGCGAGCATGAGCCTCGGGCCGTCGGGGCTCGATGCGACGACGACGCCCTCGGCCCCGTCCGGCGCGCGTGGTTCGAGCGCAGGATGCAGCGGCCACGTCTGCACGTACGTGTGCCTGCCGGCACCTACCAGGCGATCCACGACGACGATCGCCCCGCCGTCCAGCATCACCACCACACGCTGATGCGTAACCGGGTCGGGTAGGGCCTGGTACCCGTCGTGCTTGCCCGCTGCGACCCCGGCGCCGAGGTCGTACGTCAGCAGCCGGGCCTGCGCGTGACGTGTCCACAGAAATGGACCGCCCTGCTGAGACTGATCGGTGCCGTCTACGCAGACCGTCGCGTGTACCGCCGTCCCACGCAAGCGACGCCGGAGCCTGGCGTCGCCCAGGTACGAGCCCGTTCCCGGGTCGCTCACGAGCTCGTCGCCTCCGTGGGAGACGACGACCTGGAGCGCGTCGGCGTGGCCATGAGCGGCGATGCTGAGGTAGCCGAGCGGCCCGACGTCGAAGAGGGCTCGAGTACCCTCCCGTCGGAGGACGACGAGTCCGCCGTCCGGGAACAGCCCGTCGCCGGGGGCCATCGTAGGAGTTGCGGTCGCAAACCGCACCAGGCCCTCGCGGCCGAACAAGAGCGCCGCGGTAGCGTCGATGGACCCTGCCAACCGCTGTGCACCCGAGTGCCCGAGGAACGCCGCGAGCGAGGCTGCGACACCCCGAGCCGTGCGGTCACGGGCTCCGTCCAGCGTCAGTACGCGACCGCCGTCGGCGTCGCCGAACGCGGGCTCGGGCTCTCCGACGTCCACCAGGAGCACGACTGCGTCTGCGGCCCTCGTCAACGCAGCGACGATCGGCTCCGGGCAGACGACGCCGGCCGTTTCGAGAAGCGATGCACACGTGAGAAGCAGGTCCGTCGTGAACAGGCCGTACGCGAAAGACTGCTCCGCAGGAAATCCGTCGTGAAGAACCTGCAGCTGCGCCTCGCGTGAAAGCTCCTCGATCGCCTGGTCTCGCCAGCGGCTGGAGTCTCGGAGCTCGGGAACGAGGACGGCGACCGCTAGCAGGCCCACCAGTTCGCCCACGAGGTGGTTGTTTGCCGAGCTGTGCCGAGATAGGTCGCGGACGATCGAGCGTCCGTGCTGCCAGAGGCCTCGAACGACGCCGCGCTCCGCCTCACCGGTCATGAGCGAATGGCCGCGCAGCGCGTCGAACGCGACGGCGAGCGACACTGCGCGGATCGCGGGCTCGAACGCGTTCGCCCACGCGATGCCGCGCCCCGGTGGATGCCCGGCGAGCCATGCGTGCAAACGGGACGCAGCCGCGTCCGCGAAGCGAGGGTCATCCGTCAATAGCGCTGCCAGGGCCAGCAGCGGGAGCTCCTGGCAACGCTCCAACTCCCAGACCAGCTTGGGATCCCCCGGCGACGCCAACCGGTAGTCGATCAAGCGCCCGTGCCGGTCTGGCCAGGGGATTCCGGAGAGTGGATCGCAGTCGAAGACGCGCTCGCGCCCCAGCCGGAGCTCCGGATGGCCGAGTACCGTGACCTGTCCTTCCAGCCGGCGCTCTGCCTCCATGACGATCGTCTCTTCCGCGTCGACGAGCGCTTCTCGCACTGCGTTCACACGAGATGCGCCGAGTAGGAGAGACGAACCCGGCGTTGCTTGCCGTGAGACGATGCGCTCGAGGGTCGGTTCCCATGCCCGACGCCAGCCCGGGCGCGCCAGCCTCCAAACAAGGGCCTCGCTCTTGTAGCCCGCGGCGCGGCGCACGTGCAGCGCGATCTCGGCGGGTGCCATCGATCGCAGTCGTCGTGCATACCACCCCATCCGAGCTATCGGGCTCGTGCTCATACCCGATATCCCGCCGTCGACAGCGTCGGGATGGTGAGTAGGGTTGCGTTCATGCGGACCGCATTTCACCCTAACGAGCCGCAGTCGCGTAGTCGATTTCCCACGCTTTCGTGGACGGCTGAGGGGTGGGCGGCCGTCGCCCGATCGACGAGGTCCTCTGGCCGCATCGCCCGAAGGTCGGGTCCGGTCCTCGATCGGGGGCCGGTCGAGCGCGAGCACGAGGCATACCGTGTCCGGCTCATGACGGCGTAGCGTGCATCCGGGACCGCAGTTCTCGATTGTCTGCCTCTCTTCGCAGGAGTGGGCGACGCCGCTTCCGACGAATCGCCAGCAGGTCATGCGTCGCGCGGCAGCGCGCGGTCACTCCGTGTTGTTCGTCGAAACCGGGGAGTTTCTCGGGCGACACCTCCTGCGCCTCGTACGAGGACCCAGTCGGCTCTCAATCGCCCGCCGAATCGGTGGCGGCGAGCCCGCCGAGCCCGGAGTCACCGTCTGCAAGGCACTCAACGTGCTCCCCTGGGGCCAGCGCTTCGCACTCTGCAATCGGGTAAACGGCGCGGTGAGCCGCCTCGTTCTCCGGCGAGCGAGCCGTCGCCTGCCCGTTCCGCGCGTGACGTGGCTCTACGACCCACGCGCGACGTGGGCGATCGGGGCTGCGGGGGACGCCTTCGGCGTCTACGACTGTGTGGACGACTACGCAGAGCAGGCATCAGGCCGCCGGAACCGGGCGCTCGTCGCCACCTCCGATCGGGACGCGGCGGCAGCCGTGCGTCTCGTCTTCACGACGACCACGGCCCTGCGCGAGCGACACCTGTCCACGAACCCGAGCACGCATCTCGTCGGCAACGCCGCCGACTTCGAGCACTTCGCACCTGCTGTCGACCGGGCTCTCGCGGCCCCCAGCGTCGAGGAACTGCGACGACCTGTGCTCGGCTTCGCGGGGAACATCATTGCCGGGAAGGTCGACCTTGCCCTTCTCGCCGAGCTTGCGGACCACGATCCGAAGCGAACGATCGTTCTCACGGGGCCGGTGGAGGCGACACTCGCCACAGAGCTGGACGACCTGACGGCTCGCACGAACGTCGTCTGGACCGGTCCTGTGCCATACGAGGAGCTCCCTGGCATCGTCGCCGCCTTCGATGTCGGACTGATCCCGTACGCCGCGAACGACTACACGCGCAACGTCTTTCCGCTCAAGCTGTTCGAGTACCTTGCAGCGGGGAAGCCGGTCGTCGCGACGGGACTGCCTGAGCTTAAGGGGCTCGAGCCCGACGTCGTCGTCGCGCACGGTCTAGAAGGGGTCGAGACGGCGGTCACCTCGGCCCTGGCGCTATCGGATGAGACGGACGTCGCGCGGCGCCAAAAACTGGCGGCGGCCAATACCTGGGAGACCCGCACCGAGCGCCTGCTCTCGCTGATCGAGGACGAGCTTCGCGGGTGAAGATCCTCGTCGCGACAGACCAGTGGTCACCCGACGTCGTTGGAGGCTCCGCGCGGGTCGCTGCCGACAGCGCGCGAGCGCTCGTTCGGCGGGGTCACGAGCTCCTCGTGCTCGCTCCCGCCCAGGCTGGGTTGCCCGCGGTGGAGGAGGACGACGGCCTCGTTGTGCGAAGAGCCTTCCGGCGAGGCCCTTTTCCGCAGACACTTGCGGACCCGGTTCTTACGAGGCATCACGCCCGAGCGTTGCGTGAGCACTCGTTCGACCTCCTCGTGGCCCATCAGGCGACGAACGCCGTCGGGCTCGCTGCCGCCCGCTTCGATGTCCCGCTCGTACTCGTCTTCCACGCCTCGCCTACCCTCGAGCTGCGTTTCCTGCGCGGGCGAGTGACCGGTCTCTCGCGCCTCGCCGCGTACGCACTCGACCCCGCGCTCGTGACACTCGAGCGCCTGGCATTTCGGCAGGCCACCGGCGTGCTCGTGCTCAGCCACTTCAGCGAGCAGCTCGTACGCCGGCGACACCCGAGTGCCGCCGTTCGCGTCGTCGGCGGCGGCGTCGACGACGCGTTCTTCGCCGAGTCACCCGACCTCCGGGAATGCCGTACGCGACTCGGGATTCCGGACGGTGTGCTCCTGTTCACGGCGCGTCGGCTCGAGCCCCGGATGGGCGTCGACATCCTGATCGAGGCGCTGGCGCGCATCGACGACGACAGCGTCGTCCTCGCCGTCGCAGGAAGCGGATCCTCGCGCGGCGATCTCGATCGGAGAGTGCACGAGCTCGGTCTACGCAACCGCGTCCGGCTGCTCGGCCAGGTGTCGGAGGACGATCTTCGGAGTCTCTACCGGGCCGCCGACCTCTTTGTCCTTCCAACGGTTGCGTATGAGGGATTCGGGATGTCGACGGTGGAGGCGCTCGCCGCCGGCACCCCTGCGCTCGGCACCGCTGTGGGGGCAACGCCCGAGATCCTCGGCGACCTCGGAGCGGAGTTCATCGTGCCGCGAGCGGAGCCCGCCGCCCTTGCAGCGGCGATTCGGCAAGTCCTGCCGGAGTTGGGCCCGGAGCTGCGCGCCCGCGCGCGTCGACTGGCCGAGAAGCGATTCCGTTGGCGGGACGTCATCTGCGCCTGGGAGCAGGCGCTTCTGGACTTTCGCAAGGGTTGACGCGAACAGCCGTACGGCTAACCTCTGACCATGCCCGCTGGGGAGGTGTACGGGGCGCTCTGGCGTCATCGCGTCATGATCGTGCTGCTCACGGCGATCGCGGCCGTCACCGCGTTCGCTTGGACGCGCACGCAGCCGATGATCTACGAGGCCGACGCGCTCGTGCGCATCCAACAGCGCGCGACGAGCGCGGGAGACGCATTCGGGTCGGTCGGCTCGCTCGAGCTGGGACAGCGGCTCGCCCAGACATACGCCAGAATCGTCGAGACCCGCTCGATGACGGACCGGGTCGGCCGTGCGCTCGCCGGCACGATCCCTCAAGAGGACATCTCGATCTCAGCGAGCCCCGTAGGCGACGTCGAGCTTCTGCAGGTATCGGCACGGAGCGAGAATCCACGCAATGCCGCCGTGGGGG
>JBBDRM010000113.1:0-12430 GCA_040905475.1 Actinomycetota bacterium | reverse complement strand
CGCGGTCGCGAACGCGACGACCGAAGCGCTCAGAAAGTTCATCACCGAGACCGGAACGCTCCGTGACCAGATCGTCGTCGTCGACCGCGCCACTGCTCCGAGCGCTCCGGTGCTACCGAGGACGACGCTGACCGTCGCAATTGCCATCATGCTCGCACTTCTCTTCAACGCCGCGCTCGCGCTGGCGCGCGAATTCTTCGCCGATCGCCTACCAGAGGTCGACGCGTGGGAGGAGAGATTCGGGCGACCGGTGCTCGCGACGGTGCCGTCCTTGAACTTGAAGGGACATTCGACCGTGCTCGCATCCGTACCCAAGCCTGCGGAGAGCACAGTGACGGTGATGTCAACCGAGGCGATGGCCGGTCCGACGCGTTGGTCGATCGCTGCACCCGAGGCTGGGCGTAGTGGCGAATAGGGGCAGCAGTATGGCCGAGTCGACCTCACGGAACTCGAAGACCCGCGGACTGGTCGTGCCGGTCGAGCCGTCGGCCGAACCCTTCCGCACGCTTCGCGTCGCGCTCGAACTCGTCCCCGACTCCCGCCGAGGCAACCTCATGCTCTTCACCAGCGCCGGGCCCGGCGAGGGCAAGTCGACGGTGGCCGCAAACTATGCTCTCGTTTCGGCGGTCAACGACCGCCGCGTGCTACTCGTTGACGCCGACATGCGGAGCCCTACGCAGCACGACATTTTCGGCATCCCGCGCTCCCCAGGCCTCACCGAGGTGATCCTCTCCCGGCGCGAGCTCCACGCACTGACGCAGCCGATCCAGGGTATTCCAGGGTTACACGTTCTCACCGCGGGTATGCCCGCTCCAAGAGCTGGGGACATCGCGAGCTCGAGTGCGGTACGCGACCTGCTCACGAAGGCGAGCGGGGAGTACGACATCGTCGCCATCGACACGCCTCCGATGCTCGTCGGCTCGGATGCAGCGCACATCGCCGCCCACCCCGACGTCAACGTGGTCTTCGTCGTCACGAAGAAACAGGGGACAAGGCGTGTGGATCGTGCCGTTGCGAAGCTTCACCTGGTGGGCGCGAACATCCTCGGGTTCGTCGTCAATCGCGAAGGTAGTCTGTCCGAGTACGGCTACGGCTAACGGCACGCAGGTGGTGGCCTCCGCCCTGGCACCGACAAACAGTCGCTCGATTCACCTTCTCGACGCGGCGGCAGTAATTTGAGCGCGCTCCTTCGGGACGCCCCGCGATGGTTCATCGTGGCGGGATTTGCGACGGCGGCGGCCGGCGCCAACCTGCTCCTCGGGCTCGGTGCCGCTATCGGCCAAAGGGCACTGCTACTCGCGCTCGTGGTCGGGCTCCTGCCGGCACTGCTGATCGCCTTCGGCGCTCTCGTCGAGGCGCACCGGGCACTGCTCGCGTGGGCGGCGTTCGCGATCACCTTCACGGGTCTTCCATTTTCAGATCCACTACCGCTCCCCGGCGGGAGCATCTACGCCACCGACGTACTGCTTCTGCTCGCATTCGGTGCCTGGCTTGCGTCACGGCTCTCCCAAGAGCTGCAGCCGGAACGGGTTCGGCTCTCGGTCGTCTTCAGGTGGCCGCTCGCTCTGCTGGCTATCACCGTGCTGTTCGGCGTGCTCGAGGGACACGAGCGCTACGACACGAGCATCATCGGGCAGCCCTTCCGGCTCGTGCTCTACTCCGCGATCGCGCTCGCGTTGACCGACACCACACCAGCGTCGGCGTGGCAAGCGATCACGCGCGTCTTCTACGCCGGCGCCGTCATACAGTCGTTCTATGCGGTCTACTACCTCGCGAGCGGCACGTCGCAGACCGACTCTGCGACCCTCTCGACTGGCGGTGTCCGCGCTCTCGCGCTGAGCACTGCGGTCTATCTCACGGGCAGCATGATCTGCGCGCTGCTCAACCTCGAGCTCGAGCGGCGACCCGTAAGGCAGCTGGGGCATGCGGCCGTCGGCGGGCTGGCGCTCTTCGGAGTAATCGTTGCATTCGGACGCACGACGTATGCAGCCGTGGCACTCATCGTGCCGATCTTGCTCGTCACGCGCCGCTATATGCGCCGCACGGTCATGGCCATGCTGCCGTTGTTCGCGCCGCTTCTTGTCCTGGCAGTGCTCCTCGTCTCCAACGTCGCGCCGGATCTGCTCCCGACGCTTCGAGACCGTGTGACGGGAACGTCGTCGGATGACCTCAACGTCAGGTATCGGGAGGAGGCCCGTGAAGCAGTCCTCGAGGGGGTGGGCGAGGACTGGGTCACGGGCGTCGGCTTCGGCCGCTCCAATCGATTCGCGCTGCAGGGGGTGATCTACACGATCTCGGACGACCCGCACAACTCGTACGTGTGGCTACTCGCCGGCGGAGGCGTGCTCGCACTCGGCTCGTTCCTGCTCCTGTGCCTCCTCTATGTGGTCGATGCTCTTAGGCGCCTGCGAGGCGCGGACGCCGTGCAGCAGGCACTGATCGTCTGGGCGCTCGGGACATGGTTCGCATTCATGGTCAACGCCGCCGGTGGAGTGGTGCTGCCGCACACGATCATGCTGCTCACGATCTGGATCCTGTTCGCATTGCCGAGCCTCGTCGCGCGTCCGCGGCATGAGCTTTCGCCGTAGAGTCCGTCGCGGCCACGGGACCGAGGCACGCTGCGAACGTGCTCGACGACCATTGATCCGCCAAATGCGCATCGCACTTGTCCCCGGGTTGTTGCTTCTCGTCGCGCTGCTGGAGGGACGCTCGGTGGAACAGGGGCACTCTGACGATGCGCCTTACTGCCGCGACAGCCGCTACCAACTGGAGGACGTCGGCCAACCATCACGACGCGGAGTCGTCGCTGTCCTGAAAGCGCGAATGCGACCGACAGATCCATGACGTTGCCGCCACACGACCACCGGGAGAGCCTCGGCCTCGACGATGAGTTGAACCGCCGCATAGTGCGAGGGTCGGCGTGGATCGGGCTTGGGATGGGCGTGGGTCAGCTCGTCGCCTTGGGAAGCATGCTTGTCCTCGTCCGGCTGCTCGACCCGGCGTCCTTCGGCATCGTCGCCGTTGGCGTTGCGCTACTCGCGGTCGTGGCGCAGGTCCAGGAGTCGGGGCTCGGCGCGGCCGTGGTCCAGGGGCGGCATCGCGACCCGCGTACAGCGGCCGCGAGCGCGTTTGTCTTCGCCACGGTGGCCGGCTTTGCGTTTGCCGGGCTCGTCGTCGCTCTTGCACCGATCTACACGACCCTGATTCGCCTTCCGGAGGCGACCCCGTACGTTCAGGCGCTCGCGGCCGTTGTTGCCATCCGCGGGCTCGCGGTCGTTCCCGGCGCGCTACTGGAGCGTGAGCTCGACTTCCGATCTCGCACGAAGGCGGAGCTGAGCGGTTTCGTCGTCCAGGCGCTCGTAGCTGTGTCGTGCGCTGCGGCAGGCCTGGGTGCATGGAGTCTCGTCGGCGGCCAGATCGCCGGCACGGCAGCCCAAGGAGCGCTCATGTGGGCCTTTGCACCCTATTGGCCGGCGCCGAGAGAGGCGTCGATTCCGGTGCTGCGGGAGATGCTGCGCTACGGGCGACACGTTAGCGGCGCCAACGTGCTCGTGATCGTGAACAACAGCATGGACAACGTCGTCGTGGGGCGGTTCCTCGGGGCAGCGCCGCTCGGCGCCTACTCGGTCGCGTTGCGCCTCGCGAGCCTGCCGAACGTCGTCATCGGCTCGATCGTCGGACGGATCATGTTCTCGGTATACGCGCGCGTCCAGCACGATGTCGCTGCAGTCCGCGCCGGGTACGTCCAGAACCTTCAACGGACCGTGCTGCTCGCGCTTCCGGTCACGGTCGCGCTCGGCATTGGCGCCGAGCCCATCGTCCTGGGCCTTCTCGGCGCAAGGTGGGAGGAAGTCATCGGACCGCTGCGCATCCTTGCGCTCTTCGGACTGATCCGACTCGTCGTGGGGCCATCGGGCGAGCTCTTCAAGGGCATCGGGCGACCACATCTCGCACTCCTGTCAGCCGTTCTCCACTTCTGCGTCGTGCTGCCTGCGCTCCTCGTACTGGTGCCGCGCTTCGGTACATCAGGGGCCGCGTTCGCGCTCGTGCTCGCGGTGGCAACCGTCGCGGCCGTGATGATGCCGCTGACGCTCCGCGCGATCGAGCTCCGCCCGGTCGAGCTCGTGCGTGCGCTTGCGCGACCAGCCGCCTGTGGGGCCATCGTCGCAGTCGCGCTCGCGGTCGTCGTTCCTCTGACGAACGGGCTTCCACCGGTCGTCTCGATGCTCGTTGTCGTGCTCGTCGGTGGCGGAGCGTTTCTCGTAGCCGCTGCGGCTCTCGCTCGAGCGGTCCTTCGCCCGATCGTGGCGGGCTTGCGCGGTGCCCCTGATCCGGCCCGCGTCGATATCGTGCCGTCAGCGTGAGACAATTGCGCACAGCGCACAAAGGGGGAGGAAAGGGGTGCACGAGGACCTAACGCACACGGATTCGCGGCGTCTTACACGCGCGGACCTCGTTCGTACCGGCGTAGGCGCCGGACTGACGGTCGCCCTCGGTCTCCGGTCAGCGAGCGCGCTCGGCGCGTCGCCCCGCCTCCACAGCTCTCTCGTCCTCACCGCTGCCGAGCTTGCTCGGGTCCGGGCGAACGTCTTCGACCTCAAGCTCGGGTTTGCGCGCCGTGCATGGAAGCGAACGCTCGCCGACGCCAACAACTGGCTCGGCTATCAACCAAATCCGACGCGTCCAGGGGACGTGGACCCCGACAATTGGCAGGCCACGCTTTCTGAACCGGGGCGACGCGATGGGGCTGCCGCGTACACACTCGCGAGCGCGTATGCCGTCGGCGGCCGTGCCGCACACGCCGAGCGCGCGAAGGCGATCTGCCTCGCCTGGGCCCGTACGTACAATCCCGCGCCGCCGCAGGCCAGGACTGGGCACTTCGTCGCGGAGCCCGTCGGGCCGGTGATCAAGCTGTGCATGGCGTACGAGCTCGCGAAGCCCGAGTTCACGCAGTCCGAACGGGCGGAGTTCGCCGCTTGGACGGCGCAGTTCGTCGGTAGAGGGATCAACGGCGCAGACTCCTCACGGGACGACCCGTGGGTCCCCGACGTGACGTATGGCTCGGACCGCACGAACGTCGCGCCCTACGGCAATGGGGCGACGTGGCAGCGGGCGATGGCCGTATGGGCGGCGGCGGTGGTGGGCGGCAGCACGCTTCGGTCCACGCTCGACTGGAACTTCCGGCACCGGACGCCAAAAGGGCGCGAGTACGGATGGGACGAGCTCCTGGAGGGCCTCATCATCGACGGAACCGGTGGTGAGATGAGCGAGGGTCGATATCGCTCATCGATCCATTACGGCCACTTCGCGTGGGCGCCGATCGTGCTCATCGCCGATGTAGCGCGGCGCGCGGGTCACCCGATCGACCTGTTTGCGTATCGATCGCGGCGACATGCCTACACGGTCTTCACCCCGTTCCCGTATCACGCTCGGTTCGCGACGAGCCAGACGATTCCGCCGAACCTCGAGAGGACGCAGTACGGTGGCTCTCGCTGGCCGGAGATCGCGGCGCTTTGGCGGGCGTTCTACGAGCTTCTCCTCCGGAATGCGAGCGACCCCAAGCTCGTGAAGCGGCTACGTGCCGCGGTCGACTACGGTGGGCCGACTCAGCGAGGCGACAACTACAACATCCACGTGCTCGGCTATGCGGCCCTGTTCGGCCGCGGCCCGAAAGGCCCGATGCCGGCCCAGCCGAGGCCGAAACCGAAGGGGAAGCCAGGACCGTGACCCACGACGGTCTCGCTTGCCGAGCCGGAGCGGAGAAGCGCAGTAGACGTCAGGAGACGACAGCCCCAGGGTTTGAGCCGCCGTAACGATCGTCCTCGTGCTCGACTATCCCGCTACCATCGGCCGCCGTGCGAATCTGCGTTGTCACCGTCGCGGGCCACGGTGTCGGGGGTATGCAGGACCACACGCGTGCGCTCGCCAAGGGATTGGTCGAAGCGGGTCATGACGTCGACGTCGTCACGACCCGGCACCCCGAAGGCGCGGTTGAAGAACATCGAGACGGCGCCCGCTGGCGCTATGTCGATGCTGCCGCAGCGCACTCGTGGCTCCCGCGGCGCGACCCAGCTTGGCCCCCGCGTTCGCTCGAGATGTTCCGGCGTCTCGACGACAAGCGTCCCTTCGACCTTGTCCACAGCGAGTCGACGAGCGCCATCGCACTGGTTCGGCACGGTGTTCACCGGAGGGTCCCGCTTGTAACGAAATTTCACGGCAGCGGGATCGCACATGCCGGGGCACACCTGCGCCGATTTAGATCGGGTGGTCCACGGGCAAAGGTTCGCGAGGTGAAGGGGCTGATCTGGATGCTCGGCGTGTGGTTTCAGTCAGATCAGGTGTACCGCTTCCGCCCGTGCATCTGGATGGTGCCCTCCCGCCAGGAGTTCGACTCGACGCGGCGTTCACACTTTCTCAAGCGTGACTTGGGTTACGTCGTTCCGAACGGGATCGACACGAGCGTTTTTACCCCACGGTCACGTGAAAGCTCGCGTACCGAGCTCGGCCTCGACGATCTACCCCTGTTTGTGTGCGCAGGACGACTCGACATGAGCAAGGGCACGCGTCACGCCATCCGCGCGCTTGCGCTCCTGCGTGACCGCGGCTGCCGGGCGAGGCTAGCGATCCTCGGAAGCGGCCCGGACCGAGAGGCGCTGGAAGCCCTGACCCGGGAGCTGGGCGTCGAGCAGGGTGTCCTGTTCACCGGCCCCCAACCGCACCACGTGCTGACGCGGTACCTCACAGCCGCTGACGCGTTCCTGTTCCCCAGCGAGCTGAACGAGGCGGCGCCTCAGGCGCCCCTGCAGGCACTGGCGTGCGGAACGCCCCTGATCGCGTCGCGTGTCGGTAGCGTTCCGGAGCTGGTCGACCGGCCCGGCGAGAACGGGCTCCTCGTAACAGCGGGCGACCCGGAGTCGCTGGCCTCGGCCATGGAGCATCTCCTTCGGGACGCGAAGCTTTGGGAGAGACTGAGCCGGTCCGGACTCGCCCGCGTCCGTGGGGAGTACACACTCGAGGCGATGATCGAACGCACAGTGGCCGTCTATGAGATAGCGAGCAAGCGGCTGAGAAGCGGTCGAGCGGAATGAGAGTCGTCCTCACGGGCGACGTTCACCAGTGGATCAACTCTGCCGATCGCGCCTACGCGAGCGAGACGGAATGTGCGCTCGCGCTCGAGTACGCACGAATCGCACGCCGCCACGGGCTCAAGGTCACACTCTTCTTCACCGGTCTCGCCGTAATCGAAGACGAAGCCAACGTGCAGGCCCTCCTCGCGGAAGACAACGTCGAAGTCGGGGGACATGGTTGGGACTCGTTCGAGCCCCAGTGGCGATATCGCGCGGCGAACAGGCTCTTCGGGTCCCCGCACGGTTCGAGGGCGATCCAGGCGCGGATGGTGCGGAGGACGTGCGCGGCGATCGAGCGGGTGACGGGCCAGAAGGTTATGAGTTGGCGCAACCACGCCTACACTTTCGACGCCAACACGCCACTTGTGCTCGCAGATGCCGGATTCCAGGTGTGGTCCGACAAGGTCGACCGCCAGCGCCTGACCCCGTACGCCCACGCGAGCGGCGTGACGATCCTCCCGATCAACACGACGCCCGACCACGAGCACCTCTATCACGGCGCCCAGACCGTCGAGACGATTCCTGTTGCCAGACGACCGGGCTACGACTACCCCGACGCTTGGCGGGAGCGGGTCGTACGCCAGGTGCAGGCAATCGTCAAGGGCGGAGGCACGGCCACGATCCTGGCCCACCCCCTCTGTATGAAGGTCGCTGACGATTGGCGGACCTTCGAGCACCTTTGCTCACGTCTGTCGAGCTACCCGACCGCCTGGGCAATTGACACTGCCCAGCCGCTGTCCGATCCTGTGAAAGCCGCACGGACGCGGCGGACCACCTGATCGGCCCCGCGAGCACGCGAGCGTCGGAGGTAGTCTCAGCCGGTGCCCGCGCGCGACATCGCTCGCAGTGTCTTGCTCGGGCTCCTTCGGACCTCGCCTGGCCGGCGCGCACTCGCCGTAGCGATGTCGGATGGCGATGAGCTTGCGCGCCTGCTGAATGGCCTCTCGGATCGTCTCGCTGCGGACGCCGACTTCGATGTGGCGCTGGAACGCTCGCCCGGAACGGTCGATCACTTCGAGGACTGTGTCTGGCTGCTGAGCTCGAACGTTCTCAACCACGGGGTCTCGCGGCTCATGATCGACGAGGCCGCCTACCTCTATCGCCTCGTTCGCTCGCTCGCCGCACCTAGGGTCGTGGAGATCGGGCGCTACCGCGGCGGGACGACTTTGCTTCTCGCCGCGGCGGGCGGCCGTGTCCTCTCACTCGACATCGATCCCGCGGTAGCCCACGCGGACGAACGGCTCGTGCGCGCGTTGGAGCGTTTCGGCCTGAGCGAACGGGTATCGCTAGAGATCGCAGACTCGCACGAGTATCCGGTCGAGCCCGGAGCATACGACGTCATCTTCGTGGACGGCGATCACTCTTACGACGGCGTTCGCGTGGACGTCGAGCGCTGGCTGTCGGGAGTCGCGCCCGGCGGTCACCTGATCCTCCACGACGCGTTCTACCCGTCTCCTGAGAGACCGTGGACGCGACCGTGGAAGGCCGAAGGAGTACACCGATTTCGCGAGGAACTGCTCCAGTGGCCCGAGCTTGCGCTCGCCGGACGAGCGGGTACGCTCGCTCACGTGGTGAAGCAAAGCTGACGCCTTGATACCGAGGCGCACGATTGGCGGAGATCGAGCGTCCGCGATGGCGCCACGCCCATTCGCATGGTGCGACCTCTGCGCCCTGCACACCGCTGCCCGCTGTCGACCGGGTCCAGACAGATGTGAAGTCGTGGTTCCTCGCCGGCGACTCCGGATACCGGCGCTTGGTCACCCGCGTGCCGCCCGACCCCTACCTCCTCGACCCGCGACTGGCCCGCCGCCCGCGCGACCGCGATCTCGGCGGCCGCACGCCCGCGAGCTCGGAACGGCGTATGCGGTCGGTCGCGACGGGCGCTCGCAGGCCCACAGAACGGCTCTCAGCACGTCGATTTCGTCCGGCTCGGCCGAAATCGGCCAACCGACAGGATTCAGTGCCGATGGCGACACCATGCTGGTCGCACCGGGGACGCAAGGCGGTCGCGCACGACGCACCGCCCATCGGCCTGCGGCCGGTGGGCGCTCAGCGAGGGTCACTTTTCGACCGGCCATCAACCGGTCTTGACAGGCAGTTAGTTTGTTCCCTGCCGCCGGTGCCTCGTTCAAGCAGAAAGCTGCTCGAACGCTTTCAGATGCTGTCGCACCCAGAGGGGCCAACTCGCACCGCTCCACTCCAGGTGCAGCTTGAGCGCACGGCGCGTGACGAAGCGGCGCCCGTCCCAGTTCACCGACGAGGTGGCAGAAGCGAGGGTCACGGCTCGATGGAGCGGGAACAAGGAGAACAAGCCGAACATCACTGTTGTCGGCGGGTACCACCCGAACTCACCGTTCCCTTCCGGGCCGAACCGCCACCATCCAACCTCGACTGCGTGGTCTGACGACAGCGCCGGCCACACGGAGCCACCTTGGCATGCGGCTCTCTTCGACAGCCCTCGACGCTCGTCATTCGATCGGCACCGATCGGGCCTCCGAGTCGACTCCCCGCGCCCAGGCCGCCCCGCAATCGGAGGAGATGCGGCTTGCGGGGAAAGGCTCTCCCGCTCCTCCGCCCGTTCGTCCGGCCTCTTCGGCGTGTTCGGCTTGATCGGCGTGTGCGGTTTCAGCGGGGTCGCGGTTGGCGCGGGCGGACACGAATCGGTGGAAGCGATCGTCGTCGCTCTCGGGGAGCGGTTGGCAGCAGCGTCGTACGCATCGACGGCGACGGCGTGCGAGGTCCCGCATTCCAGGCCGGTCACAGTTGCCGACAACTCTGCCACCGACGCAACTCGCTGAGCATCCACGTACACGCCGTAGCCTCTCACGCCGACGTTGTCCACGGACGCGGACCACGAGAGCCGCATGCTCGTTGTCGCATTTGCAACGGTGAGCTCAGTAGGCTGGGTCGGCGCGGTCGAATCGGGCGGCGGCGCCGCCTGCTGCTTCGTGTTCGTGATCGTGCAGGTGGGGACGGTTGCCTGCGGCGACGCGAGCGCGATGCTCGAGCAGCCGGCGTAGGTCGTCGTCCAGCCACTGACGGCGGGCTCGGTGACGTTGTAGGTGCCGGCCGGCAAGGTCAGCTCGTTCTGGCCGTCGGCCTCGAAGGCGTGCGTCCCGCCACCGTTGCTGACGGAGAAGGCGAATGCGCTCGGCGAGGTGGAGGCGCCGACCACCACCTTCTTCACGTTCAGCTTCGGGGAGGGCGGCGGAGGTGACGCCGTCTGCTGCTTCGTGTTCGTGATCGTGCAGGTGGGGACGGTTGCCTGCGGCGACGCGAGCGCGATGCTCGAGCAGCCGGCGTAGGTCGTCGTCCAGCCACTGACGGCGGGCTCGGTGACGTTGTAGGTGCCGGCCGGCAAGGTCAGCTCGTTCTGGCCGTCGGCCTCGAAGGCGTGCGTCCCGCCACCGTTGCTGACGGAGAAGGCGAATGCGCTCGGCGAGGTGGAGGCGCCGACCACCACCTTCTTCACGTTCAGCTTCGGGGAGGGCGGCGGAGGTGACGGAGCTGGAGGAGGTGGAGGAGGTGGAGGAGGTGGAGGAGGTGGAGGCTCCGAGCTTTCGGACCCTGGCAAGGGCGCCGGAACTGGCACCTCGGTCGTGATCTGCGTCGTATTCCAACCATCGCCAGGCGGGTTCGAGCCGTCTTGAGTCTTGCTTCCCCAATGACTGTGGAAGGTCGGAACGTCCTCGTACGCCTCCTGAGGGGTGCGGCCGAAGCGTGGGGCCGTATGCTCGACCGTGATGCTCGTTGGTGCGCTACCGCAGCTGCCGCACCAATAGGTCCCCTGCCAGAAGGTGGCCATCCCTTGCTCGTACCAGTGCGTGTTGATTCCCTGACGGTTGACGCGCGGCACGTTCTCGCCGTCGACCCAGAGTCGGACTCCTCCAGCGGTGGGGGTGGAACCGTCTCGTCGCCCCCAGAGGACCTCGAGCCAGAGAAAGATCCACTCCCCTCGCTTCGCCTCGATCTCGGCAGACGCCATGATGCGGTAGTGGTAGTTGCGGCTGCCGCCGCAGGAGCCCTCGGGTTGGACGACGAGCTCGAGTCCGCGTGCGTCGAAGTAGTCGATCGCGACCGGAGCGACAGCGTGCGACGATCCCCCGCTCGCACAGGCTGGAGGCGTCCACCCCCACGGTCTGTCCGCAGGGTGCGTGTGGAAGTCGAACACGCGACCCGGGTTTCCCTGAATGAGCCGCATCCCGAAGAGCGCGTACGTCTTCCGGGTCTCCGCATACTTTCCCCCGGGTTCCCAGCGGATGGTGCCGTGCTTGTCGCCGTTCGTCGCACCGACGGGATAGACCTCGGTGCCCGCTGAGTCGTAGACCGTGGTCGCGTAGACCGAGCCTTGCGCGAGGAAGTGCTGTCGTGCGGGAGTCGTCGTGCTCGAACTAGCCGGCCCTGACAGGAAAACGAGGACCGCTACCAGCAGCACGAGCAGAAGCGCCTGCATCGTCTGGTAACGCATCGCTGAGTACGAGGGGTGGCGGCCCATGAGATCCTCCTCGACGGTGGACAAGGTGGACCCGTCGTTGATCGGCCGCCGCCGCCCCGCGCCTCCCCCCCAACAGGGGGATACTCAGGTGTTCCGATCGTTGCCGCAGGTGAGTGCGCCGTCGGTCGGAATCGAATTCGCCGCGCCACCACGCGACCGACCGGTGGAGCCCGACCGCGGTCGGGTCGTGTGTCAAGGCCGGTCGAAAACGGACCTCCTCGCGCCGGTTGAAAACGGACCCCCTCTGGTGAGCGGCCGTAGGCCGGTGGCCGGCGCGGTCGTGAGAGCCTGTCTGGGCGTCGTGGGCGGCGGCGAGAGAGGCTCGCGAGGACCTGATCGGGGCGGATTGGAGCGATCAGCAGGCTCGGATCGGGGCGCTGAGAGGCGATCTGCGGGCCTGCGAGCGCTTGCCGCGACCGATTACCTATCCGGTTTCGGGCTCTCGAGCAGGCGGGCGGCCGCCGAGGTCGCGATCGCGCAGGCGGTAGCTGTCGCCTTTGAGCGAGAGGATCTCGGCGTGGTGCACGAGCCGGTCGATCATCGCCGCGGCGACGACCTCGTCGCCGAAGATCTCGCCCCAGGCGGAGAAGGGCTTGTTGCTGGTGACGATCATGCTCGCGCGCTCGTAGCGGGAGGAGACGAGCGAGAACATCAGGTTGGCGGCGGCGGGGTCGAAGGGGATGTAGCCGACCTCGTCGACGATCAGCAGGGGAATCCAGAGCAGCCGGCGCAGCTCCTCGTCGAGGCGCCCTTGCCGCTGCTCGACCTCCGGCTCGGGCGGGGCGCCGCGTAGCTCCCTGAGCGCGCG
>JBBDRM010000112.1 GCA_040905475.1 Actinomycetota bacterium | reverse complement strand
GGCGCGGCGATCGCGCGCGGCGAGGGACGCCTTTTCCGCGTCGGGTTGTACTTAACCGTACGCGCGCCCGACGAGGAGTCCCTCGCCGCCGAAGTCAGCCGCGTGCGCTCGCTGTGCGCTTCGCTGCTGCTCGAGATGCGACCGACAACGTTCCGCGCGCTCCAAGGGTGGATCACCACGCTTCCGCTCGGCCTCGACCTGTTGAAGCTCCGCCGCACTTTCGACACGCGCGCGCTGGCGGCGTCGTTCCCGTTCGCCAGCGCCGAGATCGAAGGAGTCGCCGGCACCCTCCTCGGACGCAACGCGACGACCGGCGGGCTCGTCTTCGTCGATCGGTTCGCGTTGGAGAACCACAACCAGGTCGTGCTCGCGCGATCCGGCGCCGGCAAGAGCTACCTGGCGAAGCTGCAGATCCTGCGCGCGCTGTACTCGGGCGCCGAAGTGCTCGTGATCGATCCCGAGAACGAGTACGGGCGGCTGGCCCGCGCGGTCGGAGGCACCGAGATCACCCTTGGTTCAGCCGGTGCCAGGCTCAATCCGCTCGACCTCGCGGCCGCGGGGCAGCCCGAAGCCATCACCGAACAGACCTTGTTCATGCACACTCTCGTCGCCGCGCTCCTAGGAGATCTGTCCATCGCAGAGCGTGCGACGCTGGACCGCGCCGTCCTCTCCGCGTACGAGCGCGCGGGCATCACCCCGGATCCACGCACGCACGCGCGCCCGGCTCCGCGAATGGTCGATGTCGTCGAGCTTCTCGGGCAGATGACCGGAGGTGCGGGTTTAGCCGAAGGCCTGCGTCGCTATACGACCGGTTCACACACGGGGCTGTTCGACCAGCCGACGACCGTGCGTCCCGAGGGTCATCTCATCGTGTTCTCGCTGCGCAACCTTTCCGACGAGCTGAAGATGGCCGGCGCGCTGATGGCGATGGAGACGATCTGGCGCCGCGTCGTGCGCGGCGAACGACGCCGGCGCGTCGTCGTGGTCGATGAAGCGTGGCTGCTTCTGCGTGCCGGCGGTGATGCCGGGGCGCAGTTCATGTGGCGACTCGCGAAGAGTGCGCGCAAGTACTGGTGCGGGCTCACCACGATCACCCAGGACGTTGACGACGTCATCGCCACCGATCTCGGTCGCGCCGTCGTCACGAATGCCAGTCACAAGATCCTGCTCGGACAAGAACCCCAAGCGATCGAGGCGATGGGGCGCGTCTTCGGCTTGTCCGAAGGGGAGCGCTCCTTCCTTCTCACATGCTCGCGCGGTGAGGGCGTGCTGATCCTTGGAACCGAGCGCGCGGCCGTTCGCGTCATCGCCTCAGAACAAGAGCATCTGCTGGCGACCTCGGACCCTGCGGAGCTTGCGGCGATCGAGGCTCGCGAGGAGACACCGCGTTGATCAAGGTCATCGCGGCGAGCCTCGCCGGACTCTTGCTGATACCCGTGCTCGTCATCGGGGCGGTCGCCGGCGGCTTCGGTGACGTCGATGGGGCCGACGCGAACGCATCTCTTTCAGTCGGCGAATTGGAGGCTGCCGTGCTCGCGCATCCCGCGATCCACCTCACCCCGAATGCTCGCGGCGATGTCTCCTCAGGTGCGATCGATCCGCGCGTCCTGCGTCTGCTGCTCGTCCTCGCGCAGAGCTTCGAACTCGGTCCGGTCGGGCCGCTCGTCTCCGGACACTCCTACTACGTAAAGGGCACCACGCGTGTCTCGAACCACATGTTCGGTCGCGCCATCGACATCCTCGGAGTCAACGGAGTCGCGGTGTCGGTATCCAACGAAGCCGCGCGCGAGGTGATGGAGGCGATCCTCGCGCTACCGGATTCCTTGCAACCCGATGAGCTCGGTGGACCTTGGCTGCTCAACAACGGCCGACTGTGGACATTCACCAAGGACCATCTCGATCACATCCACGCGGGGTGGAGCTCATGAGGTCCATCGCGCCGACCCCTTCCCCATTGCCCGGCGGACCGCTGTCGCGCTTCATCCTGGACCCGGGCAGGTACGGGCGCGGATTGCTCCACGGCGTACTCGACCTGGCCCGTGATGCGATGCCGTGGCTCATCGGAGCCGCGCTCATCGTGGTGGCTCTTCTTCTTGCGTGGCACCTCTCCGGTTCGCGGCGTCGGCGGGGCCAAGGCGGTGGAGCCCGCCGCATCAAGATCCTGCCTCCTCCGGAGGTTGATCCAGAGGGGGCGCGGCTCCTGTGGATGGGCATGCACGCGCTTCTCCGACCCTGGTGGCGTCGCGTGCTTTTGGGTCAGCCGCACCTGGCCTGGGAGATCACCGCCGCGCAGGAAGACGTCGAAGTCTCGCTGTGGGTACCTGCCGAAGTCCCACCCGGGCTCGTCGAGCGAGCGGTCGAAGTGGCCTTTCCCGGCGCGCGCACCGAGGTCGCAGAGGCCGACGCCGTGCCGCAGCTCTTGAAGGACCAATGCGAGATCACCGAGCTGGCGCTCGCGGAGAAGGAATGGTTTCCCATCGGCGGCTCGCAGGATCACGATCCACTCGGCCTCGCTCTCGCTTCGATCGGCGGCCTCGAGGAAGGCGAGCGCGCCGTCATCCAAGTACTTGCCCGGCCCGCAACCTCCGCCGCCCGCTACAAGCTGCGTCGCGCCGCGCGTGTGCTGCGGGGCGGCGGCACACCGGGCGCAATCTCGTGGCGGGTCGGCCGCGGACGCAAGGCCGGCTACCGCCCTGCCCCGGACCCGTCGGTCGAGCTCGACGTTCGCGGCATCCTCGCGAAGGCCTCATCGCCGCTGTGGCACTGTCTGGTGCGGGTCGCCGTCGCCTCGCCGCAGCGCGAGCAGGCGCGCGGCCGCATCCACGGACTCGCCGGCGCCTACGCGTTGTTCGAAGGACGCAACGGTTTCCGGCGTCGCCGCGCGCGCGGCGGCATAGCGCCGCTCGTCGGCAGAACGCTCTCGCGCCCGTATCTGCTCTCGGTTCCCGAACTGGCCCAGCTCGCCACGCTTCCTGCCGCCGGCGCGATCCCCGGCTTGGAGCGCGCCGGCGCGCGCACCGTCGCTCCCCCCAAGGCGCTGCTCCCGGTCGGTCGCGTACTCGGTGTCGCCGATCACGCGGGCGTGCGTCGAGAGGTCGCGCTCGCCGTGGAGGACTGCCGCTATCACGTGCACATCGTCGGTGAGACGGGGACAGGCAAGTCGACGTTGCTCGCGAACCTCGTTCTGCAAGACGCCGAAGCCGGACGTGCAGCCGTCGTGATCGACCCGAAAGGCGACCTGATTGAAGCGATCCTCCAACGTCTTCCCGCCGGCGCGGAGGAGCGCACTTGCGTGATCGATCCGGAAGAGCGCAAGCGTGCCGTTGGGCTGAACCTGCTTGCCGGCGAGGACGCCGACCTCGTCGTGGACCATGTCGTCGGCGTCTTCAAGCGCATCTACGAACCGTGGTGGGGACCGCGCACCGACGACATCATGCGAGCGGCCTGCCTCACGCTTGCGCAGATCCCCGGCGCCACCCTCGCCGAGATCCCGCTGTTGCTGAGCAGTTTCGAGTGGCGGCAGCGCATCAGGGAGCGACTCGAAGACGTCGTCGGCCTCGAGGCGTTCTGGAAGTGGTACGAGAAGCTCCCCGAACAGCAACGCGCCCAGCACATCGCGCCGCTGCTCAACAAGCTGCGTGCGTTCCTGCTGCGCGGACCGGTGCGCGCGATCGTCGGCCAGGCCGATCCGAAGCGCGATATCGAAACGCTCATTGACAACGGCGGCTTGCTACTCGTGCGCGTTCCGAAAGGGACGCTGGGCGAAGACACCTCACGTCTGCTCGGCGCATTCGTCATCGCCCGGGTGTGGCAGGCGTGCATGAAGCGCGCCTCGATGCCCGAGGAGCAGCGTCCCGACGTCACGCTCTACGTGGACGAGACGCACAACTATCTCGCCCTCCCGAGGTCCTTCGAGGACCTGCTCGCCGAGGCGCGCGGCTACCGGCTCTCGCTCGTGCTCGCGCACCAGCACATGGGCCAGCTCCCCAAGGACATGCGCGACGCGCTCGGCGCCAATGCCCGCACCAAGATCGTCTTCGCCTGTTCACCTGAGGACGGGCAGATCCTGGAGAAGCACTTCGCGCCCGAACTCGACGGCTACGACCTCTCCCGCCTCGCCGCTTACCAGGCGGCCTGCCGAGCAACCATCGCCGGGGGTCATGCCTCAGCGTTCACCTTCCGAACGAAGGCTCCGGAGGCGGGGAGCACCGACCGGGCGCAACAGGTTCGCGACCGCAGCGCGGAGCTGTTCGCCAGCGACCGTGCCGAGGTCGAACGCATCATCAACCGACGCCACCTGGGCGCCGCCGACACGCTCCTGCCGCCCGAGAAGAGGAACAACGACAACGAGCAGTCCTCCGAGGCACCCATCGATGCATCTGTCGAGGGATCTGTCGCGGCGTCACCACACCCCGAGCCGGCGTCCGCCGACCCTGCAGGTCAGAACGCATGACGCCTCAAGGCATCACCGGTCGGACTCGCATCGGCACGCGCGTAAACGCGCGCACCGAACGCTTCCGCCTTCAAAGGATTGCTTCTTCTCTCACACCACGGGATGTCCAGATCCTGCTGTATCTCTACGACCACAAGGTCCTTACTACCGAACAGATCTACAGGCTTTGTTTCACCAGCCAGGCACGGACTCAAGACAGGCTATTGAAACTCCTCGAGCTTGAGCTCATCCGCAGAACTCGTCCACGCAAACGACCGGGATCTCTGCCGTATCACTACATCCTGGATACCGCAGGAGCACTCGTCGTTGCCGAGCACCTCGGGATCGAACTCCGAGAACTCGACTTCCGATCCGATCGTCGCCTCGGTCTCATCGAAAGCCCGCGCCTGTGTCATCTCCGCGACCTCAACACGTTCTTCAGCTTCCTCATCTGGGCCTGCCGAACCTCGGGCGACCTCTACCACTTGAAGCACTGGCACAGCGAGGAAGTCTGCCGCAAGCGGTGGGACGATCACATCACTCCGGACGGCATGGGCGTGCTCGAAGGGCCCGAGGGACTGATCGAGTTCCTCCTGGAACTCGATCGTGGAACCGAGAACCACAATCGACTGGAACAGAAGATCCGGCGCTACCGCATCATCGCCGGCGCGAACGGAGCACCGAGGCTCTTGTTGTTCTGCTTCAACTCGGCCCAACGAGAAGCACGGGCGCGCGAAGCGCTCGATGGATCTCGATTCATCCTTGCGACAACCAGCCTCGACCGACACAGAGCCGATCCGCTCGGATCGGTCTGGCGACCCCTCCGAGCCGACTACCGGGTCCGCCTCACCGATCTCGGCCGGGGTGGGGCTGCATGAGGGCGGGCATCGTGATCGCGCTGATCGCATCGTTCCCGCCGACGCTGGCAGCTCTCCTCGGCTACCTCGCCAGCATCCGCACGATCCGCCGGTCCGTCGGCGCGACGCCCGGCATGCCCCTGGCCCGAGCCCTCGAACGGCTCGATGCCAAAGTCGACCGCCTCGTCGAGGGGCAGGCCGCCGTTCGTGAGCGCCTCGCGCGCCTTGAGGGGATCGCGACGACCGACGCGAAGGAGCGCTCCGCGTGAACGAAGCGCTTTGGACCGTTCGAGAGATTGCCGCTTTCCTCGGAGTGCCCGCGAAGACCATCTACACGTGGCGCTGCCAGGGAATCGGTCCTCCCGGCTTCCGGGTCGGCAAGCACGTTCGGTTCCGCCCATCCGAGGTCGAGCGCTGGCTCGAGGAGCACCGCGATGAAGAGCGTCAGTACGTGTCAGGTCCACGTGGAAGATGGGGTGCGAGTCCAAACGCAGGAGCCTGACCATGGCAACAGTTCGAAAGAGACGAAGCAAGGATCGCAAGGGCAAGCCGAAGCTCGCCTACCAGGTTCGCTGGATGGATCCTGCCGGCCATCGCAAGGCGCGTACCTTCGGTATTCGCGCCCAAGCGGAGGCGTTCGCGAACACCGTCGAGATGCAGAAGATCAAAGGCGAGTATCGCGATCCGAACCTCGGCAAGAAGGAGCGTCTCGGAACGTTCTACGAGAATCGGTGGCTCGCCTTCGCCGAGCAACGACTGAGTCCATCGACGCTCAAGCTGATGAAGGACCATTGGCGGCTGTACGTGAAGCCGGCCTTCGCGAAGCGAACGCTCGCGTCGCTTACGAAACTCGACATCCAGACGTTTGTCGAGTCGGTGTTGCGTGAGGCGTCGCCGTACCAAGCGGAGTCAGCGCTGAGACTTCTGCGCAGCATCCTCAACGCCGCCGTGGATGACGGTCTGCTCGGACGATCGATCGCGCTCGATGTCAAAGCTCCCAGGCGGCCGAATCGCAAAGTGCGCTTTCTGTCCTCGGAGCAAGTGGCGAAGCTCGTGGCGGCGACACCCGAACGCTGGCGCGCGATGATCCTCGTTGCGGCGTACGGGGGGCTTCGGTTCGGAGAGCTCAACGGGCTGCGTTTGCACTGCGTCGACTTTCTCCGGCGAAAAATCCTCGTAGAAGAGGCGATTATCGACGTGGCCGGCGAGCTGCACATCCGTCCTCCGAAGAGCGGAAGGTCGCGGACGGTGTCCATGCCGGTGTTCGTCATGGATGTGCTCGCCGAGCACATCGAGCGCTGGCCGCCTGGCCGCAACGGGTTGGTCTTCGGCGATGAAGCCGGCGAGCCACTTCCGCGGTCCGGCTTCTACAAGAACGTGTGGTGGCCATCGCTCAAGCGCGCCGGGATCGGACACCTTCGGTTCCACGACTTGCGTCACACGAGCGCGGCGCTCGCGATCGCGGCCGGCGCGCATCCGAAGACGATCCAGATGCGTCTCGGCCATCACTCCGCCGCGTTCACGCTCGATGTGTACGGAGGACTCTTCGAGGGGCTCGACGAGGATTTGGCTGACCGGTTCGACGAGACGGCGACCCCACCATCGGATGTCGAATACGAACCCCAACAGTCTCCGATGGCGGACGTCATCGATATTCGCGCTCGCACCCCGAAGCGCGGCGCGGGAGACGGGCGGACGCAGCGATGACGAATCCGGAAGCGAAGAACCTACGCCGGCGACTCGACTTGTGGGTCGCAACGCGCGTCGCACATGATGCGCTTGAAGCCGTGATGGAACTTGAAGATCGAGCTGCCTATGGGCCGGCGCTACGGCAACTGTTCTCAGCCGAACTTGATGCTGCGGAGGACCTCGCGCGGCAAGACATCGATGTTCACCTGCGAGCAGCGGAGGATCCGCCGACGGCCTTGCTTGCCCGCAACTGCATGTTCGTCTTGCCCCATTTCTAGCCGAAGGAGAATGTCGGCGAAAGGGCCGTATCTACCCTGCCGGACAATCGTTACACTAAGGACGCGGGCAGACGGCGGGGGGGGTATGGTCTCCCCGAGGCAACCGGAAGGGGGAAGACGTGGGATTCCGAGTGGCGGGATGCGGAGTGAAGCAGTTTTCGCGGACCCTTGAAAAGGGCGAGTTTCAATGTTCGAACTGCACATCGGGGGGGCGGGGCGCACAACAGCGCTATCGCCACGAGAGCTACAAGAAGTGGATCACGCTCCTCTATATTCCTGTTGCACCGGTGAGCGATCACTTCGAGATCGTCACTTGTTACGGTTGTCATAACGAGTATCCACCCAACGTCTTGGGCAACTAAGCGGTTCTCATCCCGTAAGTCCCTGGGCTATTGGCCGAAGCTGCAGAGAGGGGAACGAATTGGTGTCGCCATGCCAACCGTTCATCGCGCCCCGCAGGTCGCACGGCCTGTAGCTGCTCGGCGAATACGTTCGGTACGCAATCCAACACGTCCATCTGATCGAGCGATTCCCGCACGTCCTTGCCTGGATCGCCGTACCTTAGTAATACCCGCATAATACCCGCGCCAGACGAGAGTTTCGCCGCTTGCCATCACTCGGTGCGATCGTGCGTACTCTGCTCGCCCGCTCTCTTCCCCTGCCTGGGACGGCACCGCCCAGCTGCGTCCATGCTTGGTGCGACGATTAGGTGCTTGACTTCTCGAGTCCTATGGGGGACCTACGAGCGTGACAAAGTGCTCGTCACGTGCTGAGGGCAGAGTCAGGGTGTCGCTGCGTTGATTCACGACGCCCGGAGACGCCGGCGCGACTTTCGAGCCGTCAACTACGCGTCAACGCCGGTGAGGGGAAAGTTGTATACAGTTGACAGCGACCTGGTGACCGACGCAACCGTGAGAAGGCTACACCAGGGACCAAAACCTCGGGGACACGCTGCGGGGACTCGAGTGAACATCGCTTCCAGTCGATCGACTTTGACTCATCGGGAAGAGGACTTATGGGTTGGGTGATCTACGCGAGCATGCCGTTGGACACGAAGTCGTGAGGACGCGCCCGGGAAGAGTTGCGTCGCTGTCTCATGTCCTCGCGCTCATGTTGCTGTTTGTGACCACGCCGGCTTCCGCGCAGGGCGCTGGAGGGTGGGCCTGCGGAGCCTATGACCAAACCGCCAAGCGCGGTAAGGCCCCGACCCCTGGTGCTGACGATCACGTCTATCCGATCGTCACGATCCACGGCATCACGGGCTCCGACCAAGACTTCGATCGCACCATCGACCTGTCCTACATCGACGCGCATCCAAAGCCTCCGCGGTCGATGCTCGATCTGTTCGCGGGGTCCAAGCAGCCCGATCAGAAGCTCCCGCCGGGATTGGACGGTGTTGCCGTGTATTCATTCTCATACACGCCCGACTCTCTCCGCTGGGTCGATGATTCCAGGGTAGGCGGCAAGTTCGCCGAGACAATCGACTGTCTCTACGACAAGTGGAAGGTGCCTGTTTCGGTTGTTGCGCACTCGATGGGTGGCTTGGTGACGCGGTGGGTAGCGAATTCGACGGATTCCAAGGGAGTTCCAAGGTCCAAGAAGCTCGGCAAAGTCATCACGCTCGGAACGCCGTACGAAGGCTCGGATATGGCCGCCTGGGTAAATGGCATCACCGACTCGCTCGGGCCGGCTGAGTATCTGCTGGGATATATCTGCGGCTACACCGGAACTGAGACGGGGCGAGGATCCTGTGGTCCGTTGCCTCTTCTCAGCGCGCTGAAATCCGAGGCTGGGCGCGCGCTGAGCGCAGGTTCAGCGGAATTGAGCGCCTTGAGTTCTTGGCCGAAGGATCTAGATGTTCGAACGATCGCAGGATCGATCCGGCTGCCCTTGAACCTCCTTGGGTCTCCGCTGAATGGGTCAACCGATGTCGGCGATCTCATCGTCCCGACGAAATCGGCAACGAGCGACCCGAGGCCAGGTCGCGTGTTCGAGTGTCGCTACGACACAGCAACCGGCGCCGCGGCGACTCAACTCAAGAAGATTGTCGGGCTCGCCAACCCTCAGGATCGTCAGGCCCAACTCGGGCGCTTGATCGGCGGTGGCCCTTGTTTTCACTCCAATCTGATGCGCAACGTGGAACTCTCAAACGACGTGATCGGAGAGCTGAACGATTGGCTGGTCGCCAGGCGGAGTTCCCAGGCCGACGCCGAACGCGACCCTGCCGCAAGACTTGTCCGCTGCTCCGAGCCAGATGGCTTTGGCGGTTGCTTCTTTGACTCCCCGTCGCACAATATTGGCTGCCACATAGGCTTGGGTGGCGCACGATGCGACATTCTGGTGAAGTCCTGGCATGTCCCAAGGCCAGGCGACTGCCCACGTGAGTGGGCCTTCGGATATGGAATGGAAGTTGGGACGGTGGGCCGCGCAACATATGTGTGCGCCACCGACACGGTTGGTCCCGGTGGCCAAGCCATTCTGGGCTACGGTCTCGGGCTGAAGATCGGAAATTTTGAGTGCCTGAGCACCGCGGGTTCAGGGGTGCATTGCGAAAATACAAGGACGGGTCATGGATTCGTGATTTCGCGGCGCATCCACAAGGTGTTCTAGTCAATATGAGACGGTCCGCCCGCAGTAGTGTCTTGAACGTGGGTTGCCTGCGGGCGGACCGTGGACCGAGCCCCACACGAGGGGCAATCGCTACCACTCAACAGGCTGCGGGCTGACCAAGGAGAGGGAATGACGAAGAGGACGAGGCGAGTCTTGACGTTCGGCGCGCCAATTGCCTTGACATCGATTGCGTTTGCTTCTTTCCTCTTACTTCAGCCTTCGAGCAGCGAGCGAGAAAGAGGGGCTGCCACGGCGATGATCGAGAATCTTCGGCCTGGCGACACGACGGGGATCGACCCCGAGGCGGTCGAGTTGGCAACGAACAGGAACGGGATCGTCCCGGTAGGAGCCAAGATAACGGTGATTCCCAACACGTGGGACCTTAGAGGCGACTTCGCGTCGGTGGACATCGAGATGACCATCCCCGACCAAAATTCTCAGCGCCACTGGGTGTTCCTCCGCAAGCGCGAGGGCCATTGGGTGATCTACGCGAGCATGCCGTTGGACACGAAGTCGTGAGGACGCGCCCGGGAAGAGTTGCGTCGCTGTCTCATGTCCTCGCGCTCATGTTGCTGTTTGTGACCACGCCGGCTTCCGCGCAGGGCGCTGGAGGGTGGGCCTGCGGAGCCTATGACCAAACCGCCAAGCGCGGTAAGGCCCCGACCCCTGGTGCTGACGATCACGTCTATCCGATCGTCACGATCCACGGCATCACGGGCTCCGACCAAGACTTCGATCGCACCATCGACCTGTCCTACATCGACGCGCATCCAAAGCCTCCGCGGTCGATGCTCGATCTGTTCGCGGGGTCCAAGCAGCCCGATCAGAAGCTCCCGCCGGGATTGGACGGTGTTGCCGTGTATTCATTCTCATACACGCCCGACTCTCTCCGCTGGGTCGATGATTCCAGGGTAGGCGGCAAGTTCGCCGAGACAATCGACTGTCTCTACGACAAGTGGAAGGTGCCTGTTTCGGTTGTTGCGCACTCGATGGGTGGCTTGGTGACGCGGTGGGTAGCGAATTCGACGGATTCCAAGGGAGTTCCAAGGTCCAAGAAGCTCGGCAAAGTCATCACGCTCGGAACGCCGTACGAAGGCTCGGATATGGCCGCCTGGGTAAATGGCATCACCGACTCGCTCGGGCCGGCTGAGTATCTGCTGGGATATATCTGCGGCTACACCGGAACTGAGACGGGGCGAGGATCCTGTGGTCCGTTGCCTCTTCTCAGCGCGCTGAAATCCGAGGCTGGGCGCGCGCTGAGCGCAGGTTCAGCGGAATTGAGCGCCTTGAGTTCTTGGCCGAAGGATCTAGATGTTCGAACGATCGCAGGATCGATCCGGCTGCCCTTGAACCTCCTTGGGTCTCCGCTGAATGGGTCAACCGATGTCGGCGATCTCATCGTCCCGACGAAATCGGCAACGAGCGACCCGAGGCCAGGTCGCGTGTTCGAGTGTCGCTACGACACAGCAACCGGCGCCGCGGCGACTCAACTCAAGAAGATTGTCGGGCTCGCCAACCCTCAGGATCGTCAGGCCCAACTCGGGCGCTTGATCGGCGGTGGCCCTTGTTTTCACTCCAATCTGATGCGCAACGTGGAACTCTCAAACGACGTGATCGGAGAGCTGAACGATTGGCTGGTCGCCAGGCGCCGCGGCTCTTTGGCTGGGGCCACGGTTACAGAGCTTAGGAACGCCTGGGTACCCGCAATTTGTGGATACAGGGCTGGTCGGCTGATCGACGGTTCGCTTCCCAACATTCAAGTTCCCGATGGGTTCGTAAGTGTTGCCAAGGCATTGTCGGTAAACCTGGCTGGGGATGATTCTGCGGAAGGATTGTTGTACCTCCAATGCAACAACTTCGGAGGGAACACTAGATTCGACTCTGTCTACGTGTATTCCTCAGAGCTCAAGGTCATCGGTCGAATTCCCTTGGAGGACTTTGTTCCCTCCGTGGGTTCGCTCGAGGGTGAGCAGCTAGATATCTTCGATGTTCGTGTTCGTGGCCGAGTTATTATCATCGATGCAGCGGGGTATGGGCCCTATGACGCCCATTGCTGCCCCTCACGCAAGGTGACGACGCGATTCAGACTTTCGGAGGATCTTCGAATTGTCCATGTGCCATGATCGAACGCAATCTTCAATGCTTTGAGTTTGGCAACTTGCACTGGCCCCACCCCTCTCGCGAGGGAATGGAGCGACATCGCTCGAACGGTTACCCACACCCCTGCTTCCGGCTGCTGTGCGGCGCCGAAGACGACAGTCCCAGTCATAGACGGTGTAGTCGCTTGCGCTGCAGAGACAAAGCCGCTGGAGTTCGGCTCGGGGCAGCGGCGATGCGGTAGGAGCCGAGAAGGTAGCCATCGATTGTCTCAGGTCTTCCGGCGAAGCCTTCTCAACTTCTCGGATGTGTTGAGCGATCATGGAAGCAGTGCCTCTTAGTCAGTCGTCTTGCCATGTCTTGTAGAGGTGAACCCCCGCCCAGAAGATGGAGACAGCACATAGCGGAATCACTATGAAGAAATCTCGGATAATGATGTGGGCGCGAACGTACGACATCTGGCGGGGCGTCCACTGCGTAAGTGCCTCAATTTCTTGAGGACGGAACTCAATTGTATTGACCCAGCGAAGATCGAAGAAGAGGACAAGAGTAAAGGCTACGACAGTCACAAAGATGAGGACCAGGTATGCCGCAAACGATGGGGCTAAGGCACGCCGACCGCCTTCAGAGTCTAGGTGCTTTCCCAGTTCATAGAGCCAGCCGATCACAAAAACGATTAGAAGTGTGTAAAGCAGTAGGTCTTTGGTCATGTCGTAGTAGTACTTCGATCGAGAGAAGTCCGATACATGGCCCGCGACTGCGCGACGGTCAAGTAGCCACAATAGGCACGCTGCAACTACAGCAATCAGCGCTCTGTTGATCCAGGAGCGGACACCGACCTCACCCCCCGCATGTCTAAAGAACACGACGACGGCGAGCGCAGCGAGCATTCCTAGGACACCGACCATTATCGCCCAGGCTCCATACTCTCTAGCCTTGGCAGGAATCTCCTCGAAGAGCGACTTGTTAAAGAGGAGCACGAGCAGTAGCACAGCGAAGACGGCAATGACGGCTTCGCCGACCAGCTCCCAAACACCTTCTCGACCCTTAAAGCGGCGCAGCCACTTGTTGGCGATGTCACTTGGCCATTCAGGCTTAACAAAGAAGATTAGGAAGATGGCAACGAAAAACAGGTACACGACGCTGAGTATCGCTAGGTCTCGTGGCCGGTTTGCAATCCCGGCTGGGCGATTGATGTACCAGTCGGAGACCAGTCGCTCGACAAGCAGCGCGGCAATAAGCAAGGAGAGAACTACAACGACGACCGGCGAGAACCTCGCGATCCATGCTTTGATATCAAAGGTACCCCCTGGGGGGAAACGCCGCTCGGAGTAACTCATCTGGGTAGGCCGCCTCCCGAAACTAAGCTAAGACTAAGCTAAGTCTAGAACGGTCCTCTATGGAATGGAATTCACCCGTGCAGTTCCTGTGTCCAGTTCAAGAGCGGAAGGGCGGTCTCAAAAGCACTGCACTCAACGACCAGAGTCTCCGATAAACCCGTCCCGATTCAGTGTCACTTCCTTGACTTCACTTCCTTGACTTCACTTCCTTCACTTCCTGCCCTGGGACAAGAATGGGACAGCGGGACTCCACGGTCTGTGGGACACGATTTTGAAAACGCGCTGACCAGCAACTTCTTCAGTCGGGAAGGGGGGATTTGAACCCCCGGCCTCCACGTCCCGAACGTGGCGCGCTGCCAAGCTGCGCTACTTCCCGTGCCGGCCATTATACGGGCGACGAAACGACCTCAGATCTTCCCGCTCTCTCTGACGCGCGAGTCACTCAGGGCCGGTGTTAGCGTCACCATAGTTCCGGGCGACCCGGGATCTGGGGTGAGGAGCCGGTAGTGGGAGCCGACCTCTTCGATTGCCCGTGGTGCGGCAGCGCGAAGTCCATCGAGCACGGCCTTTGCCAGATGTGTCTCATGGAGTTCGACGTCGAGACGAAGATCATCCAGCTTCCGCCTCCCCGCACGCTCCACGGCCACCCCGCGGGCAGCAGGATAGAACGCAAACCGAAAGCCTCAGGAGCCGAGCAACCACCGGGGGCATAGCCCGGCCCACCCGCGGGTATCCTTCGCCCCGATGCGCATCGCCCAGATCGCTCCGCCGTGGTTCGCCGTGCCGCCCGTTCGCTACGGCGGCATCGAGTGGGTCGTCGCTCTGCTCGCGGACGGGCTCGCCGATCGCGGTCACGAGGTTACGCTCTACGCCTCGGGCGGAAGCATCACGCGCGCGAAGCTCGTGACCGTCTTCGACGATCCTCCCGGCGGCGAGCACATCGGCGAGGTGTTCTACGACGTCGTCCACGCATCGACCGCTTACTTGGACGCGGACCGGTTCGATCTGATCCACGATCACTCCGGCCTCATAGGGCCCGCGATGGGCGCGCACGTCGCACAGCCGGTCGTGCACACGCTGCACGGCCCGTTCACGGACGAGGCCAAGCGTGTCTACTCGCTGCTCTCCGGTCGCATCCATTACGTCGCGATCAGCGCGGCCCAACGTGCCTTCTGCCCCGAGCTTTCGTACGCCGGGACGGTCCACAACGGCATCGACCTCGACCGCTACCCCTTCCGGTCCGAGAAGGAGGATTTCTTGCTCTTCCTCGGGCGCATCAACCGCGAGAAAGGTCCCGAGATCGCCGTCGAGGTCGCACATCGGACGGGCCGCAAGCTCGTGATGGCGGTCAAGGCTGCCGAGCACGCCGAGCAGGTTTACTGGGACGAGAAGGTAGCGCCGCTGCTGGACGGCAGTGAGGAGATCCTCGGAGAGATCACCGTCGAGGAGAAGGCCGATCTGCTGTCTCGGGCCTCCGCCGTACTGTTCCCGATCCAGTGGCCGGAGCCGTTCGGACTCGTCATGACCGAAGCCATGGCCACCGGCACGCCGGTTATCTCGTTCGCCTACGGCGCGGCGCCGGAAGTGATCGTGGACGGCGTCACCGGCTTCCTCGTCACTGCGGTCGATGAGATGTGCGAGGCGGTCGAGCGCGTCGGCCAGATCAAGCCGGAAGCCTGCCGGACGCACGTCGAAGCGCACTTCTCAGACGACGCTATGGTCGAGGGCTACCTCGAAGCGTTCGACCGCGTGCTCTCCGGCAAGGCCTGAGACGGCCGCGCACTATTGATCACGTTCTGGGACGTTTGGCCTACCTTGTGATAGGGAAAGGGAGACAAGCAAGCGATCTGGGGAGGTCCGGTGAGGATCGACGCGCTTACTGTCAGCATCGCCGACGCGGGCGAGGACTGCCTCGTCACGTGTATGGGCGGGCTCGATGAGGCCTCTGCAAGCGCGTTCCGGTCCTCTGTGGACGCGGTGGTGGCGCTGCACCCGGAACAGATCTTCCTCGATTGCGACGGCGTCACGTTCATCGATCCCTGCGGCGTAGGCGCCGTCATGCACCTCGCCTTGGCGTGCCGGGCGAAGGGGATCATGCTGACGGCGGCCATGAATGACACGTTGCGTCAGGTCTTCGAACCGGTCGGCATGTCGGGGCTTTTCAGCCCCGCTCCGTAGCTGCCACCGCGGCCCGCTGCTCCGATAACTTTCCTTCAACCGGCGTTAGCTCCAGCACGCACGCCTCCGGGCGGCACGCGAACCTGATCGGCGCGTAGCGCGAAGTGCCGAGGCCGGCGCTCACGTGGAGCCACGATCGTCCGAGCCGGCTCATCCCGCGCGCTCCTCGTCGTGGGAGCGTCCTCGTGTTCGTGACCAGCGCACCGAACCCCGGAATGCGGATCTGCCCGCCGTGCGTGTGGCCGCACACGATCAGGTCGTATCCGAGGTCGGCGAGCGCCGGCGCGGCATCCGGCGAATGCACGATGCCGAGCCGGAAGCCAGGCGCCGCCCGCGGCGAAGCGACCGAGAGGTCCTCGCGACCGATGTGGGGATCGTCCAATCCGACGACGTCGATCGCGCTGACCCCATCGATCGTGATGGTCGTCGCGCGGTTGAGGACGAGCTGCCAACCGTTCGCTTCCAGCTTGGAGACGAGGTCGCGCCAGGGAAGCGTCGCGCCCTTGGGCGGCTTGCGGCTGCTCGGACCGAGGAAGTACTTGAACGGGTTGCCGGGTCTCGTGGCGTAGTAGTCGTGCGAGCCGAGCACGAAAAGCGCGGCCGACGAGGGCCGGATCTGCGACACGGCCGGCACCGCCACGTCGATGCCCGCCTCCTCGTCGAGGAAGTCACCGGTGCACACGACCAGGTCCGGCGCCGTTGAGGCGCACCGGGCGAGGAACCGGGCCTCGCGCCGCTGGCCGCGCCGAAAATGGAGATCGGAGATGTGCAAGATCTTGATCGGACGTGATCCGGGCGGAAGGCAGGGCACGGCGTGCCTGCGCAGAACGAACCAGGTGCGCTCGATAAGAGAGGCGTACAGAAGGCAGGCGACGCCGAACGCGACGAGGCCGAGCAGGATCCGAAGCACGGGTTGCTATCGTAGTGGACGTGTTGCGAGAGAGGATCGCCGACGATATGCGCGGAGCGATGAAAGCGCGGGAAGCGGTGCGCGTCGCCGCGCTCCGCATGCTCATGGCTGCCGTGAAGAACGCCGAGATCGAGAAACGACACGAGCTCTCCGACGACGAGGTGCTCGACGTCGTGACGCGCGAGGCCAAGCGCCGCCGGGAGTCGATCGAGGCCTTCGAGAAGGGCGGTCGCGAGGACCTCGTCGCGAAGGAGACGGCCGAGCTGACGGTGCTCGATTCCTATCTGCCCGAGCGGTTGAACGATGAGGAGCTCGCTGCGCTCGTCGATGCGGCCATCGCCGAGACGGGCGCCGATTCCGCAAAGCAGATGGGCGAGGTGATGAAGGCGCTCATGCCCAAGCTCCGCGGACGGGCGGACGGTGGCCGGGTCTCCGCGCTCGTGAAGGCGCGCCTGGGCGGTTAGGGACTCGGCTCTGGGTCTGGCTCGAAGGTCGGTTCCGGCTCGGGCGGTGGCTCGTCGCCCCCGGACCCGTCCGAAACGAAGAGCGTGATCATCCGCCCCGCTTCGGTCTTCGTGCCGGCCGGGGGATCCTGTGCCGCGACGATGCCGGGCGCGTACGACGACGAGACCGTCTCCTGGCGGACGCTGAACCCGGCGGCTTCGAGCGCGGCCTTGGCTTCGTCGAATGGGGTTGCGGTTACGTCCGGCACGACGGCCTTCGGCGCGGAGGGCGGCGCCGGGAACGACACAACCGGAAGGCCCTCGTGAGCGACGCGCATGAACTTCGACCAGATCATCGCCGGCAAGCTTCCGCCGAACACCTCTGGATACCCGTGGATGTTGTAGAGCGGCCGGGTCCGGTCCTTCGGATAGCCCATCCACACCGCGGTGGCGAAGTTCGGCGTGAAGCCCGTGTACCAGGCGTCCTTGTAGTCGTCGGTCGTGCCGGTCTTGGCGGCGGCCGGCCGGCCGATCTGGCCGTTCCGGCGGCCGGTGCCGCGAGTGACGACGCCTTGGAGGATCGCATCGGCCTGTGCGGCGATCTTGTCGTCGAGCACTCGCTCGCACTGCGGGTCGTTGCGCACCACGGTCTTCCCCCCGGCGTCCAGGATCCGATCGATCGCGAACGGCGCGCAGTGCACGCCCCCGTTCGCGAGCGTCGCGTATGCGCTCGCCATCTCGTACGGGGAGACCTCGAACGTGCCGAGCGCGAGCGACAGGTAGGGCTTCAGGTCGCTGCGGATGCCCAGTTTCTGCGCCGTCGCGACGACCTTGTCGGGGCCGATCTTCTGGATGAGCTGGGCGAAGAACGAGTTGACCGACAGCTCGGTGGCACGGCGGAGGTCCATGACCCCCTCGCCTCGGCGCGTGTAGTTGTTCACCTTCCACACCTGGCCGGCCGCGTCCGTCAGCTCGATCGGTGACGGTGTGTCGAGGGTGTAACCGGGCGGGACGCCCGCTTCCAGCGCGGCGATCATCGTGAAGGGCTTGAATGAGGAGCCCGCCTGACGTTTCCCTTGGACCGCGAGGTTGTACTTGTTCTTTTCGAAGTCGCTGCCGCCGACCATCGCCCTGACCTTGCCGGTCGAAGCCTCGATCGACACCAGGGCGGCCGCCGGATCCTTCGGGCTCGTGAGCACGTCCGAAACCGCTTTGCTCGCGGCCTTCTGCAGCTTGAGGTCGAGGGTGGTGTGGATCTTGAGGCCGCCCTGGAACAGAGCCGCCGCGCGATCGCCGCGCGTCTCGCCGAACTTCGGGTTGTCGAGTATCTGCTCCTTGATGAATTCGGCGAAGTAGGGCTCGACCGGCTTCGGCAATTCATGCTTCGAGGCCTTGATGGGCTCGGCCTTGGCGCGATCGGCCTCGGCTTGGGTCGCGTATCCGAGGACCACCATTCGGTCGAGCACGAGGTTGCGTCGCGCGAGCGATGCCGTGGGGTTCGCGAGCGGCCCGTACCGCTCCGGCGCGCGGATCACGCCGGCCAGCAGAGCAGACTCGGCGAGCGAGACCTTGGAGACCTTCTTGCCGAAGTAGAACTCGGCCGCCGTGCCGATGCCGTACACGCCCTCGCCGAAATACGCCTCGTTGAGGTACAGCTCGAGGATCTCTCGCTTGGACTTCTCACGCTCGAGTGCTCTGGCGTACTGCGCCTCGCGGATCTTGCGGTCGAGGGTCTTCTCCGTCCCAACGATGATGTTCTTCACCAGCTGCTGGGTGATCGTGCTTCCGCCTTGACGGATGCTGCCGGCCTCGAGGTTGGTGAACAGCGCGCGGAACAGGCCGCCGACGTCGACGCCGTTGTGCTCGTAGAAGCGAGCGTCCTCGATCGCGATGACGGCTTCCTGGGCGATCTGGGGGATCTGATCGATCGGAACGATCATCCGGTTCTCCTCGCCGGCGAGCGTCGCGATCACCTGACCGCCCGCGGCGTAGATCACCGAACGTTGCGCGATCTTGAACGACACGTCCTGGATGCCTTGCGGACCGCCTTCGAGCCGCCCCGCCACGTTGCGCGCGAGCCGGCCGATCAGCGCAGCGCCGGGGATCGTCAGGACCGCGATCAGCGCGGCGGAGATCCCGATCACGAGCGAGGCGAGCCCGATCCGGTGCAACCGGCCGTTCACACTCGGATCCATCGGCGGAGGCGGGCCGCCCGGCTCCTCCGCCGACATCGCTTTACGGGCACGCGCCCAGGCACGCCGGAGCGGTTCCTTCATCCGGCTGATTCGGTCGGGGTCGTACTCTCCCCTGATCATGGCTCGCGGTCAGGGTATCGCGATGGGTGGCAGCGCGACGAGAGTCCTCCGCATTTCTGCCGAGTCATTTCGGATGGGATCATTTGACCCAGGTGGTCTATCGCAAATGGGTTGGTTCGCCTCGACGATGTGCCCATGCGAGAGATCAGCTCTGTCGATGTCACGGGCGAGTGGGAAGATCGAGCTCTTTGCCGGACCGTAGACGCCGACATCTTCTTCGCGCCGGGCGCTACGCAGGAGTATCGGGCCAAAGTCGTCTGCAAGACCTGCCCGGTCCGCGGCGAGTGCCTCGCGTACGCGTTGCGGTACCGAGTCGAGCACGGCGTGTGGGGCGGACTGACCGACCGCGAGCGCCGTCGCGTACTCAACCGGACCCGGTCGACGTCCTGGAACCCCGAGACGGCCATGCGGGCGACCGCGTCGGCCGCCTCCTAGACCTTCAGGCGCTCTCGCCTGTCGCGCGGATCGTCGGCAGCGGGCCGAGGAGCGCCTCACCGACCTGCCGGAGCGACGCCATGTCGTGGACGTCGTCGGCGAGGTCGGGAACGCGCCAGACCGGCACGTCCGTCAGATCTCCGAGCGATGCGGCGACGGCCGCGTCCTCTCGGATCGATACCTCTCGCCACGAACCGTAGAGCTCGAGCGCGGGGGCCAGAAGCTTCCCGTCCCCGGACGCGCGCGCTCGCTCCGCGAGCCCGCGCGGGTCCTCGAGCCCGGCCACCGACGCGACGTCGTGCGTCCGGTTCATCACCACGCCGCCGAGCGGCATCTTCTCGGACCCGAGGCGCTGCACGAAGTAGCGTGCCTCGCGCAGCGACGCGTCCTGAGGAGTCGACACCACGACGAACGCGGTCCGCCGCGCGGAGAGCAGGTCGTAGACGCGCTTGGACCGTTCCTTGAACGTGTCGTACATCCCCTCGAAGGCGAGGAAGAAGTTCGCCACGTCCTCGAGCAGCTCGCTGCCGGTGATCTTGGTGGCGACCTTGAGGAAGGCTTTGGCGCCGAAGCTCACCGCTTTCATGTACGTCTTGCCGGCCTGGAGGTACGGCCACAGAAGCAGCCGCAGGAACTTTCCCTCGAGGAAATCCGTCACCTTCTTCGGCGCGTCGAGGAAGTCGAGCGCGCTCCGGGTCGGCGGCGTGTCGAGCACGATCAGCTCCCAGCGCCCCTCCTCGTGGAGCTCCCAGAGCTTTTCCATCGCCATGTACTCCTGCGTCCCGGCCAGCGTCGAGGAGATGTGCTGGTAGAAGGGGTTCGCGAAGATCTTCTCCGCGCGATCGGGCGACGTCATGTCGAGGATCATGTCGTCGAACGTCGACTTCATGTCGAGCATCATCCCCCACAGCTCGCCGGGCGGCTTCTGCCGGCGCTCACCCTCGAGCGGGATGCGCTTCGGGGTGTTGTCGAGCGCGTCGAGGCCGAGCGACTGCGCGAGACGCCTCGCCGGGTCGATCGTCAGGACGATGACCCGACGTCCCTCATCGGCGGCGCGAACGGCCAGCGCCGCCGCCGTGGTCGTTTTGCCGACGCCGCCGGGCCCGACGCACACCAGCACGTGACGCTCGGCGAGCAACCGCGAAAGATCGCTCATCCGATCGCCCCTTGGGCTTCCAGCTCGGCGGAGAGACGGTCGATCTCATCACGTCCCATCCGAGGGGAGAAGACGTACGGCAACTGCAAGGATGGGATGCTCGTCTCGCGCTCGAGCTCCGCGATCGCGCCGCGCTGACAGAGGGTCTTGCGAGCGTGCATCGACGTGACACGCGCGAGCCCGTCCACCGCATCCTCGGTCAGGCGGATCCCGGCCTTCTCGGCGTCGGCGGCGAGCGGTGTCGCCGCGTCCCTCGCGAGGACCTTCAGCTTCGCGCTGGAGAAGACCTCGGGGAGGACGCTGTTGATCACGATGGGCCCCACGGTCACGCTCATCTTCGCGAGCGCGTCGGCCGCCTCGACCGTCTCTCGAACCGGCATGTCCTCGGGGAGCGTCACGAGCACGACCCGGCACCGCTTCGGGTCGGTCACCATGTCGAGCACGCCCTGCGCCTGCTTCCGGATCGGGCCGCTGCTCACCAGCTCCGTCACCGCCCGCGGCGCGTCCAGGAACCGCGGCAGCCGTCCGGTGGGAGGCGCGTCGAGGACGATCAGGTCGTACACGTAGCGACCTTCCTGGCGGCGGCGCTCGGCCTCTTTGACCTTCCCGATCAGCAGGATGTCGCGCAGGCCGGGGGCGACGTTGGTCGCGAAGTCCACGGCTTTCGTGCCTCGGAGGACCTTGCCGACACGGCGGATCCCGTAGAAGAGGTAGAGGTACTCGACGAGCGCCTCGTCGGGCTCGACCGAAAGGGCCGTGACGTTCGGCGCCAGACGCCGCTCTTCGTAGCCGATGGGCCGCTCACCGAAGAGCGGGGCGATCGCCTGCCGTTGCTCCACCTCGACCAGCAGAACGCGCTTGCCGGCGTGACCGGCCGCGAGCGCCAAGGCGGCGGAGACGGTGGTCTTGCCGACGCCTCCCTTGCCGGAAACGATGGCGAGCCGTGAGGCCGTCAGCGAGGCGGACATCAGGGGGTCAATCATAGGCGGGCCCGGCAGCGAACGCGCCGGAGCCGCGCGCCGCTCGAACCGCTATCATCCGCGCTTGCCGTGCGCCGATCCGCTTGGCTCATCCTCTTCCTTTCTCTGGCCGCAACCGCCTTCTCGGGGCCGGCCGTCGCCGATGCTGCTTCGGTTCAGCAGGACGCACCGACCATCGACGTCGCCGAGGTGTTCGGCGTCCTCGACCCGCAACTGGCCGGATTCGTTCTCGACCGCATCGCGCAGGCAAACACCGACGGAGCAGAGTTGCTCGTGCTCGAGCTCGACACGCCGGGAGCGCTCGAGGTCGACATCCGAGAGATCATCGACGCCATGCAGGCCTCGCGGGTGCCGATCGCGGTCTGGATCGGCCCGCGGACGGCGCGCGCGCGCTCCGGCGGGGCGCTGATCGCCGCCGCCGCGCACGTGAGCGCGATCGGCCCCAGCGCGCGGCTCGGACCGGTCTTCCCATCGGAGCTCGGCATCGATCCCGACTCGCCCGAAGGCGCGCGCGTTCGCGCGGAAGACCTCACGCTCGTCGAGACGCTGGCGCGCGCGCGTAAGCGCGGCGACCCAGCCGCGTTCTTCGAACGCTCGCTCGGCGCGAACGCCTCGCTCGACGCCGGAGCGGTGGATCTGGTTACGCCGGTCGTCGCCGAGCTGCTCACCCTTTCCGACGGTCGAACGGTCACGACGGCCGCCGGCCCGGTGACGCTGCGGCTGCCCGAGCGAGAGGCCGTGGTTCGATTCCTCAAGCCGGGCCCGATCAGGGCGCTGCTCCACACGCTGGCGACGCCGGCGCTCGCGTATCTCATGTTGCTCACCGCCGCGATGCTGCTGGCCTTCGAGCTGTTCCAGCCGGGGTTCGGCGTCGCCGGCGTCTCGGGCCTGCTTCTCCTGGCCGGCGCGGGTTGGGGTCTGACGGTGCTCCCGGTGAGCGTGCTCGGCCTGGCGCTCTTCACTGCAGGGATCGCGCTGCTTTCGGCCGACGTCGCCGTGAACGGGCTCGGCCTGCCGACGATCGCCGGAACCGCTCTGCTCACCTACGGTTCGTTGACGATGTTCCCGGCCCCGGCCGGCGTGCTCGGGATCCGGTGGTGGCTCGTTGCGCTCGGGGTCGTCTCGACGCTGGTCTTCTTCGTCCCGGTGATGACCTTCGTGAAGCGGTCGCGGCTCTCGCCGACCGAACAGAAGGAGGCCCGGGCGCTCGTCGGGCAGCCCGGCCGGGTGCGGAGCGTCTTGAACCCAGAGGGGTTCGTGTGGGTCGCCGATGAGCTGTGGCGCGCTCGCTCCGAGGACGGCGACAAGGTGCGGGTCGGCGAGGACGTCGTCGTGAGCGGAGTGGAAGGAAGCTTGCTCCGCGTCCGGCGTTCCTGATCCCCGGAGCCGGCGACGAGAAAAAGGCCTTTGTAAACCGGGATACTCTGCTCAAAGTACCTGGCCGGCCCTTGTCTGGGAACCTGTTCCGGCCGCACCATTGTGCGGGGTGTCAACGAAACGGAACATCCGTCCCTCTCCGCGCGTCGTATACCGTGAGAGAGGAGTTACGGCTGCGGCGAGCAAGCCTCGGAACGCCACGGCCCCTTCGATGCGTCCGACCTGGGAACTCAACCTCGTTTGGCAGTCCGAAGCCGGTTGCCGGGGCTCCGACGCCAACCTGTTCTTCTCTCCCACGCACGTGGAAACCAGGGAAGAGCGTGTCGTTCGGGAATCTCGAGCCAAGGCGATCTGCGCCGAGTGCTCGGTCCGGCAAGCCTGCCTCACGTTCGCGCTGTTGACCCGCGAACCCCACGGGATCTGGGGCGGACTGAACGAGCTCGAGCGGCGTCACGCCGCCGAACGCACCGCCGTCTAGCCGGCGGCTCTGGTTGCCGGCACGGTTCGCTTCCCCCGGGCGGAGAACCCGGTCC
>JBBDRM010000111.1 GCA_040905475.1 Actinomycetota bacterium | reverse complement strand
CGACCAGCGAGGCCTGAAGCTTCGTCCCGAGACGGTCGTGCCGCTCCCACCGGGCCTCCAGCCCCTCGGCGAGGACGATCCGGAGGCCTTCATGGAGCGCGTACAGCATGGAGATGGGCGCGGTGTGGTGGTACACGCGGTCGGCGCCCCAGTAGCGCGTGATCAGCGTGACGTCCAGGTACCACGACCGCACCGGCTCACGCCGGGCGCCGGCTGCCTCCATCGCCCGCGGCGAGAAGGTGATCGGCGACAACCCCGGCGGAACCGAGAGACATTTCTGCGTTCCGCTGTAACAGACGTCCACTCCCCACTCGTCCACGGACAGCGGGATACCGGCGAGCGATGTTACGGCGTCGAGCACCACGAGAGCGCCGTGCTCACGGGCGTCGCGCGCGATCTGCTCGACGGGCTGGTGCATGCCGGTCGAGGTCTCGGCGTGGACGAGTGCGACGACCTTCGCGGGGCCCCGAGCGAGCGCTTCGCGAACGGCGGCTTCCGGGACGGGCGAGCCCCATTCGGCACGGACCTCGTCCACCTGCGCGCCGCAGCGGCGCGCGATCTCCGCGAGTCGTTCTCCGAACACGCCGGCGACGCACACGATCGCGCGATCGCCCGGCTCGAGGAGGTTCACGAGCGCCATCTCCATGCCGGCGCTGCCGGTGCCGGAGACGGCGAACGTCACCTCGTTCGCAGTGCGGAAGGTCTCGCGGAGCATCCGCGCAACATCGTCGAGGAGCTCGACGAAAGCCGGGTCGAGGTGTCCCACGATGGGTCGCGACATCGCCTCGAGGACCGAGGACGCCACGTCGGACGGCCCCGGGCCGAACAGCATCCGCGCCGGCATGTCGGGCATCGGTTTCCACGATACCCGCATGACGTGCTACATCCCCGCGGTGATCTACGGGCTGGTCGGACTCATCGCGGTGGGGCTCGCGGCCACGATCGCGCTCCTCGTCGTTCGCGCGCGGCGCTGAGCGGCACCCGGTCGCGCTCCGTACGATGTCCGCGTGAGACGCCGTTTCTGGAACCCGCTCGTCGGCATCGGGCTGCTCCTCGTGGGTGTCGCCGTCGCGATCGCGGCGACCCGGCTCAGCTTCCTGCAAGGCGAGGCGCCGAGAGGATCCACCCGGAACGATCCGGCCCCGGAGTTCCGCGGGATCGCCGGATGGTTGAACTCGACGCCGCTCTCCGTCGCCGGGCTCCGCGGCAAGGTCGTGCTCGTCGATTTTTGGGCGTACTCCTGCGTGAACTGCGTCCGCACGTTCCCCGGACTGCGGCAGATGTACGCCCGATACGAGCCGTTCGGTCTCGAGATCGTCGGCATCCATGCGCCCGAGTTCGAATTCGAGAAGCAAGAAGTGAATGTCCGCGAGGCGATCGAGCGCAGCGACCTGCCCTGGCCGGTCGCGCTCGACAACGAGATGGAGACCTGGCGCGCTTACAAGAACCACTACTGGCCGCACGTGTACCTGATCGACGCGGACGGCCGGATCCGCTTCGATCACATCGGGGAAGGCGGCGAGGACTTGATCCAAGATCGGATCCGAGGGCTCTTACAGGAGGCAGGCGCGATGCTGCCCGAGCCGATCGATTTCCAGGAAGGCCCGTTCAATCCGCACATCACACCCGAGATCTACGCCGGGCACCTGCGAGGTGCGCCGGCGGGCTCGCTGGCCAATCCGGAAGGCTTCCGGCCGGACCGCGTCGTGGACTACGCCCCGATACCAAAAGGCAGCGTCGACGACGCCGGCACCGATGGGATCTTCTTCGTCGAGGGCAAGTGGCGCGCGACCGAGGAGTACCTGGAGGCGGCCGAGGACGGCGCGCGCGTGCTCTTGCCGCTGTTCGCGAAGGACGTGTTCTTCGTCGCCGCGTCCGGAACGGGGGGCGCAGTATCCGTCCAGCTCATGCTCAACGGTAAGCCGGTACCTGCCGCCGCGCTGGGAGACGACGCCTCGAAGGGCGTGGTGCACGTGAGCCGCTCGGATCTCTACTCGTTACTGAGGCTCTCCGAGTCGAACATGGTCGTGCTCACGCTCGAAGCGGCGAAGGGGTTCCGGCTCTACACGTTCACGTTCGGCTAAGCGCGTTTCGAGGGCGGCGTCGACGGGGGAAGGTTCGAGGATGCCCCTCCGGATCGAGGATTACGGGTTGATCGGCGACACGCAGACGGCCGCCCTGGTCGGCCGGGACGGGTCGATCGACTGGCTGTGCCTACCGCGTTTCGACTCGGGAGCATGCTTCGCCGCGCTCCTGGGCAGCCCTTCGCACGGGAGGTGGCTGCTCGAGCCCGCCGGCGGATCGCGTCCCGTATCGCGCCGCTACCGTGACGGAACGCTGATCCTCGAGACGGAGCTCGCGTGTCCGTCGGGCAGGATCCGGCTCATCGACTGCATGCCCATCCGTCATCGCGCTCCGGACGTCGTGAGGATCGTCGAGGGTCTGGAGGGCCGCGTGCCGATGCGGATGGAGCTGATCATCAGATTCGACTACGGCAGCGCGGTCCCGTGGGTTCGGCGCCGATCCGACGGCATCTCCGCGGTGGCCGGGCCCGACGCGCTGCGTCTGCACACCCCGGTCTCCACGCACGGGCGGGACATGACGACGGTCGCAGAGTTCGAGGTGTCGGCCGGGGATCGCGTGCCCTTCGTGTTGACGTGGCATTCCTCGGTCGACCCGTCGCCGCCACCGGTGGACGCGGAACAGGCGCTGTCGGAGACCGAGTCGTGGTGGCGCGAATGGTCGGCGCGCTGCACGACTTTCGGTCCCTATCAGGACACGGTGGTGCGATCCCTGGTCACGCTCAAAGCGCTCACCTACGCGCCGACCGGCGGGGTCGTTGCTGCCCCGACGACCTCCCTGCCGGAGTGGATCGGCGGCGTGCGGAACTGGGACTACCGATTCTGCTGGCTCCGCGACGCGACATTCACGCTGTACGCGCTGATGCTGGCCGGCTACCGCAAGGAGGCCGAGTCGTGGCGCGACTGGCTGCTGCGCGCCGTCGCCGGGGATCCGGCACAGCTCCAGATCATGTACGGAGCCGCAGGCGAGCGCCGGCTCCACGAGATCGCGCTCGACTGGCTCCCCGGCTACGAGGCGTCGGCTCCGGTTCGGATCGGGAACGCTGCTTCACTGCAGTTCCAGCTCGACGTCTACGGCGAGGTGATGGATGCGATGCACCAGGCGCGCGGCGCCGGCATCGAGTCAGACCATGCCTCGTGGGCGCTCCAGCGATCGATGATGGATTTCCTCGAATCCAACTGGCAACGGCCCGACGAGGGGATCTGGGAGGTACGAGGCCCGCGGCGGGCCTTCACCCATTCCAAGGTTATGGCTTGGGTAGCGGCCGATCGCGCCGTCAAGGCCGTCGAGCGGCACGGACTCGAGGGGCCGGTCGATCGCTGGCGAGCCTTGCGGGAAGAGATCCATGCCGAGGTGTGCCGCGAAGGCTACGACGCCGAGCTCGGCGCTTTCACCCAGTACTACGGATCCCGCTCGCTCGACGCCAGCTTGCTGATGATCCCACTCGTCGGCTTCCTCCCGGCGGCCGACGAGCGCGTCGCGGGCACGATAGGCGCGATCGAGCGGGACCTCACGCGCGACGGCATGGTGCTGCGGTACGCCACCGACGGGCAAGCTACCGTTGACGGGCTGCCGCCCGGGGAAGGGTCATTCCTCCCCTGCTCGTTCTGGCTCGTCGATTGCCTCGCCCTCACCGGGCGAATCGAGGAAGCTCGCGCTCGGTTCGAACGGCTCCTGGGGCTCACCAACGACCTCGGCCTGCTCTCGGAGGAATACGATACCGAGGCGGGCCGCCTGCTCGGAAACTTCCCGCAAGCCTTCTCCCATGTCGCCCTCGTCAACAGCGCGTCGAACCTCTCCCGGGCCCACGGCCCGGCGCACGAACGGGGCGCCCGATGATCCCGGCCTGGACGGTGGAGCCCGGCATAGCCGGCAGCGCGCGGATCGAGCGCCTCGACGAGCCGCCGGGCACCGGCGAGATGCTCGTCGAAGCGCTCGCCGTCGGCATCTGCGGCACCGACCGGGAGATCCTCGCCGGCGAGTTCGGGAAGGCGCCACCGGGACGGCGCCGCATCGTGCTCGGACATGAGTCGCTCGGCCGCGCCGTCGACGCGCCGTCCGGCAGCGGTTTCTGGCCCGGCGACCTCGTGGCCGGGATCGTCCGGCGCCCCGACCCGGTTCCCTGCCCGGCGTGCGCCGCCGACGAGTGGGACATGTGCGGCAACGGCCTGTACACGGAGCGAGGCATCAAGGGCCTCGACGGCTACGCGGCGGAGCGCTGGCGGATCGAGCCCCACTTCGCCGTGCGCGTCGATCGCCGGCTCGGCGAGACCGGGGTGCTGCTCGAGCCGGCGAGCATCGCCGCCAAAGCCTGGGAACACATCGATCGCATCGGGGCGCGGTCGAGCTGGTCGCCGACGCGCGTCCTCGTCACCGGCGCCGGCCCGCTCGGGCTGCTGGCAGCGCTTCTGGGCAAGCAGCGTGGTCTGGAGGTTCACGTGCTCGACCGCGTCACTTCGGGACCCAAGCCTGCCCTCGCACGAGATCTGGGAGCCACGTATCACACCGGATCCGTCGAGGATGCGTGCCCGAACGCCGACATCGTCGTGGAGTGCACGGGAGCGGCCGAGGTCGTGATGCAGGCCGTCGCTTCCACGGCCCCGAACGGCATCGTCTGCCTCACCGGCGTTTCGTCCGGCAGCCGTACCGTCCGGATCGACGCGAGCGCGCTCAACAACTCCCTCGTCCTCGAGAACGACGTCGTGTTCGGCTCGGTGAACGCCAACCGTCGTCATTACGAGGCGGCGCACCGGGCCCTCCTGGATGCCGATCCGGGCTGGCTGGGACGATGCATCACCCGTCGGCTTCCATCGACGGACTGGCTTGAGGCCGTCGGATCCGCGCCGGACGACGTGAAGGTGATCCTGACGTTCCCGGGTCTCTCTGCGCCGTGAGGGCTGCCGGTCGCGGGAGATCGGCGCGCTGATCGTCTGAGACGGGGCCGGTCTTAGGCGCCGAGTTGCTGGTGTCGTTCGCGTGACGTGATCACGTGCAGGTCTGGGGTGGCCGTTCGCTCGCGCAGCTCGCGGATCTCCGCTTCCAACGCCTGAAGGCGCGCGTCGAGCGAAGACACATCCTGGTGTAGAGCGCGCACGATGAGCTTCAAGTTAACGATATCCGTGTCGTGGTCCATGACGGTCATGGTAGACGCGATGCCTGATCAAGCATGGAACGAAGGAGCGTTTCGGCGTGACCAATCGCGAAATGACTAACGATGACTAGTCAGGCTCTACACAGCGCTTTTGATCTCTTCGAGCGCCGCCGGGTTCTCGAGACTCGACAGATCGCCGGGGTCTTCGCCGAGCGCGGCCGCGCGCACAGCCCGGCGCAAGATCTTCGCGCTGCGCGTCTTCGGCAACGCGGTGACGAAGCGGATCGCGTCCGGACGGAACGCTTTACCGAACTCACGCTCGACCATCGAGCGGAGCTCTGCGCGGAGCTCGTCCGTGGGTTCGGTGCCCGGCTTCAGCACCGCGAAGCACCAGACCTTCTCCCCCTTCACTTCGTCGGGCACGCCGACCGCGGCGGACTCGGCGACGCCGGGATGCGAGACGAGCACGGATTCGATCTCGGCGGGACCCATCCGCTTCCCGGCGATCTTCAGTGTGTCGTCCGAGCGGCCGTGCAGGTACCAGTAGCCGTCCTCGTCGCGGCTCGCCCAGTCGCCGTGCACCCACACATCGGGCCAGCGCGACCAGTACGCCTCGATGTAGCGGTCGGGGTCGCCCCACAGCCCGCGCGTCATGCCGGGCCACGGTTTCGTGCACACCAGCTCGCCGACCTTCCCGGGCGGCAGCGGTTTGCCGTCGGGATCGTAGATGTCGATCGCCATGCCCAGGGCCGGGCCACCCAGCGTGCAGGGACGCAGTGGCGTGAGCGGCGTCGGTGAGAGGAAGCACGCGCCGGCCTCGGTCCCGCCGGAGATGTTGATGATCGGGCAGCGGCCGCCGCCGACCACCTCGAAGTACCACTTCCAGGGACCGGGGTTCCACGGCTCGCCGGTCGAGGCGAGGATCCGCAGCTTCGACAGGTCGTGCTTCTGTACCTGCTCGTCGCCGTGCGGGATCAGCGCGCGAACCAGCGTCGGGGAAACGCCGAGGATCGTGATGCCGTGCCGCTCGACCAGCGACCACACGCGGTCGGGCTCGGGGTAGTCGGGCGCGCCTTCGTACAGGACGACGGTGGCGCCGTTGGCGAGGGTGCCGACGGTCTCCCACGGGCCCATGATCCAGCCCATGTCGGTGAACCAGAACAGCGTGTCGTCGGGGTGCACGTCGGTCTGGTACGCGACCTCCTCCGCGATCTTCGCGAGGAAGCCGCCGTGCACGTGCACCGCACCCTTCGGGCGCCCGGTTGTGCCCGAGGTGTACGCGATCAGCAGTGGGTGCTCGGCGTCGAGCTGCTCGGGCGCGCGCTCGGGGCTCTGGCCGGCGACCAGCTCGCCGTAGTCGCGGTCGCGCTCGGGGTGCCAGGCGACGTCGCGCCCGATCCGGCGGACGACGACCACGTGCTGCACGGTCGGCGCTCCCGCTGCGGCTTCGTCGGCGGCTTCCTTCATCGCGACCACCTGTCCGCGGCGATAGAACCCATCGGCGGTGACGATCGCCTTGGCGTCGGCATCCACCAGACGCCCCGCGACCGCTCCGGGAGCGAAACCCGAAAAGATCGGCAACGAGATCGCGCCGAGCTTCGCGAGCGCCATCAGCGTGAAGACGTTCTCGGGGATCATCGGCATGTACACGCCCACCGCGTCGCCCAAGCCGATCCCGATCGACGCGAGACCGTTCGCGAGACGGTCGACCGCAGCTTTCAGCTGTGCGTAGGTGAATCGGCGTACCTCGCCGTCCTCGCCTTCCCAGATGAGCGCCTGTGCGTCGGGGCGCGTCGCCGCATGCTTGTCGACGCAGTTGTGGGCGACGTTGATCGTTCCTCCGACGAACCAGATCGGCCACGCGATCCCCTTCGGCGTCTCGACCACCGAGTGGTAGGGCGTGAAGAACTCGATGCCCAGGTCCTCGACGACCGCCTGCCAGAACCACTCGATGTCGTCCTGCGAACGCCGGATCAGTTCGGGGTAGTCGGCGATCCCGTGCCGGCGCATCAGGCGCGTGACGTTCGCGCGCTCGATGTACTCGGACGTCGGCTTCCAGGCGAAGTCGAGCATGCGCGCGAGCCTACCATCCGAAGGAGCGCAACCTCGGGGCCTTGCTCGGTAGCATTGGCGCGCTTTCCGCGGACCCAAGGAGGACGTCGTGAGCGAGTTCCGCGTCGAGAAGGATTCCATGGGAGAGGTGCGCGTCCCGGCCGATGCGTACTGGGGCGCGCAGACCCAGCGCGCCGTCGAGAACTTCCCGGTGTCGGGTCAGCGGTTCCCGCGGCGGTTCCTCGAGGCGCTCGGCTTGATCAAGTGGGCCGCCGCGAAAGCCAACCAGGAACTGGGCTTGCTGGACGCGCGCCGTGCCGAGGCGATCATGGCCGCAGCCGAGGAGGTGATCGCCGGGAGGCTCGACGACCACTTCCCGGTCGACATCTTCCAGACGGGCTCGGGCACGTCGACGAACATGAACGCGAACGAGGTGATCGCGAACCGAGCCGATGAGCTGCTCGGCCAGGCGCGCGGATCGAAGACCGTTCATCCGAACGATCACGTGAACAACGGGCAATCCTCGAACGACGTCATACCGTCGGCCATCCACGTGTCCGCGCTCCTCGCGATCCGAGACGACCTCGAGCCCGCGCTCGTCCGGCTCGCGGATTCGCTCGCGGCCAAAGCGGAGCGGTTCGCCGAGACGCTCAAGGTCGGCCGGACGCACCTGATGGACGCCACGCCGATCACGCTCGGTCAGGAGTTCGGCGGCTACGCGCAACAGATCATCAACGGGATCCGGGACCTCGTGTATGCGCGGATCCAGCTCGAGGAGCTGGCGCTCGGCGGTACCGCGGTCGGTACCGGGATCAACGCGGACGAGCGGTTCGCCGCACGAGCGATCGCCACGATCGCCGCGCGCACCGGCCTCGATGTGCGCGAGGCGGCCGACCACTTCGAGGCGCAGAGCGCGAAAGACGCGTGCGTCCTCGCATCCGGGATCCTGCGACGCATCGCGGTGTCGCTCATGAAGATCGCGAACGACATCCGGTGGATGGGCTCGGGCCCGCGGGCGGGGCTCGGGGAACTGAAGCTGCCGGAGCTGCAGCCCGGCTCCTCGATCATGCCCGGCAAGGTGAACCCGGTGATCCCGGAGGTCGTGACGCAGGTGGCCGCTCAAGTGATGGGCAACGACGCCGCGGTCGCGGTGTGCGGGATGTCGGGCGCCTTCGAGCTCAACGTTTTCATGCCGGTGATCGCTCGGAACCTGATCGAGTCGATCGCGCTGCTCGCGTCGGCGTCGCGTCTGTTCGGCGACAAGTGCATCGCCGGGGTGGAGGCCGACGAGGAGCGCTGTCGCTCGCTCGTCGAACAGTCGTTCCCGATCGTGACCGCGCTCGTCCCGGCGATCGGCTACGACGCGGCAGCCGAGATCTCGAAGGAGGCTTACAAGACCGGGCGAACGATCCGCGAGGTAGCCCTGTCCAAGGGGGTGCTCGGCGAGAAGGAGCTCGATGAAGCGCTGGATCTCATGAAGATGACGCGTGGGGGGATCGTCGCGCCGGGACTCGGTGGCGGCTGAGACACCTCATCCTTCCCGCCGAAGCGCGGCGGCGACACGCTCGCCATGCGCCGTGAGCCACCGCCCGCCGCGATCTTTCTCGGCCAGGCGCTCGAACTCGAGGCGCGTGAATGCGGAGCAGAAGGCCGTGATCGGTCCCGTCCAGTCCTCAGGGCTGTAGGGATCCGGAGCGCGCTCGGCCATCTCGAGCAGCAGGCGCCGGTCGACCTCGCAGAGCACGGGCATCTCGAACGGGTCATCCGGCTCTTGGGCCTCGCCCTCTTCGATGATCACCCGACGCAGCGAGCTGCGTTCTTTGCGCTCCAGAGGAACCAAGAGCGCCGAGGGTCGTCCGAATCGCACGATCACAACGCCGACACCTTCGTCCTCGACCTCATCGAGCAGATCGGCGGTCCGGCGGGACAATTCCCGAGCACTCGCATTGCGCGTCTTCGACACCTTGATCGTGAACCCCATCCCGGTCTCCCACTAAGTCTTTCCAACAACCGTCTGACATGTCAGACATGTCAGACGCCTCCGGAGGAAGGTACTCGGGGGGTGCGACAGCAACGAGAACGCGGCTCATATGATATGTCATATGATAGCCTAGGTTCATGGCACGCAAGCAGGTGATCGTCCAGCTCGACGACAAGCTCGTGGCCGAACTCGACAAGGCGGCACGACAGGACGGAGTGAGCCGGAGTGAGCTCCTGCGCCGCGCAGCATCCGCCCTACTCGAAGCTCGAAGGATCAGGAAAGCCGAGTACAGGCTCGTCGAGGTCTACCGACGCATCCCTCAAGACCCTGCGTTCATCGAAGCTGCGCGCCGTCTCGCCGCGGAGACGGCTCCGGACTGGTGAAGCGAGGGGAAATATTCTGGGCGGACCTGGGACCGCCCGCGGGCCGACGCCCCGTGATCGTGATCACGAGGGACGCTGCGATCCCCGTCCTTTCGGCGGTCGTGGTCGCGCCGATCACGCGCACCGTCCGCCAGATCGCTTCCGAGGTGCCCCTGGGTCCCGGCGAAGGTCTTCCAGACGAGTGTGTTGCGCTCTGTGACAGCATCCTCACGATCCCGAAGAACCGCTGTGACGAAGACCCCGTCGGCGAACTTGACGTAACGCAGGTCCCTGAGCTCGACGCCGCTCTGCGGTTCGCGCTCGGTATCTGGTTCTAGAGATCACGCGGCCAGCAGGCGGTGAACGGTGCCGCCATGGCCGATGACGTAAAGCTCGCCGTTCTCGTCCTCGCCGAAGGAAGAGATACTGATCTCGGTGTCGAGCACCCGTCGCTCGCTGACCGCCTCTCGCGTCGCGCGCGCGGCGTCGAGCGCGAAGATGCGGCCGTTGCAATAGTCGGCGAAGAAGTACGCGCCGACGAGCGTCGGGAAGGCAGCGCCTCGATAGACGTATCCGCCGGTCACGGCGCAGCCGTCTGCGGTGGGGTACTCGACGACCGGCCGGATGAGTCCCGACCGGTTACACGAAGAGGAGCGGAAGCACGAGTTCCCTTCCATGATGTTCCACCCGTAGTTGCCGCCGCCTTCGCTGGATCCCTTCTGGACGTTGACCTCCTCGCGGCTGTTCTGGCCGACGTCGCCGATCCACAGGTCGCCGGTCGCCCGGTCGAAGGAGTTCCGCCACGGATTGCGGAGCCCGTACGCCCAGATCTCTTTGCGCGCGCCCTCCCGCTCGACGAAGGGGTTGGCGGGCGGGATCGCGTACGGCGAACCTCCGTTCACGTCGACGCGCAGGATCTTGCCGAGCAGGGTCCGGAGGCTCTGGCCGTTCTCTTGCGGGTCGCCGGCGCTGCCGCCGTCACCCGTCGCGATGTAGAGGAAGCCGTCGGGGCCGAAGGAGAGCCAGCCGCCGTTGTGGTTCGAGAACGGGTCGTCCATCCGCAGGAGGGCGCGCTCGGACCCGGTGTCTGCCGCGGTGGCCGAGCGGCGCCTGAACTCGGAAACGACGTTGTCGCCTGCGTTGTCGGAGTAGTAAACGAAGAACCGGCCGTTCGACTCGTACTCCGGATGGAACGCGAGCCCGAGCAGGCCGCGCTCGCCGCCGCTCTGGACGCGCCCGGCGATGTCGAGGAACGTCCCACGAGCCTTGCCCGACCGCTCGAAGACGCGGATGCGGCCGGTCTGCTCCACCACGTAAAGGAGCCCGCTTCCGTCGCCCGCGTGCGTCACGAACACCGGACTGCTCAGCCCGCTCACCAGGCGCTGGAGGCGGATCTTCACGGCGCTGAGGCTGAACGCCGGCGCCGACGTACCGGTGGGAGCCGGGGAGGTCGCGGTGGGCGACGTGGGGCTCTGCCCGGCGGGCGGCTTGGACCCATCGCTCGAGCACGCCGCGAGCACGAGCATCGCCGCGGCCATCGCGAGGCTCAGCCGTTTCCGCATCGCCATCCTCAGATCGGCGGCCATGGGTACGGGCGGCCGGGCCCGGGTTCAGGATAGGTCGCCGCACTCGTCAGCGCCTCGATCCGGCCGGCCATCGCGCTCACTTCCTCGTCATCGAGCAAGGTTCGCAGGTGCGCACGCAGCGGTCCCCCACCGGCGAGGTCGCCGATGAGCCGGCGGAGGTCGGCCAGCACGTCGTCCGGCAGGCGCTCCCCGGCGTAGTCCCAGATGACGGTACGGAGCTTCGGGCTCGTGTGGAAAGCGACCCCGTGATCCACGACCCAGATCCTCTCCTCTCCCCGCTGCAACAAACAATGACCAGACTTCCGATCCGCGTTGTTGATCACGACGTCGAACGCGGCGACGCGGCGGAAAAGATCCGGGTAAGTGGGGGCAAGCGTGAGGTAGTGCTCGGAGGGATCGTGTTCGACGAACAGCTGCACCATCCCGATGCCCAGCGTCCCGTCGCGGATCACCGTCGGCGGTACGAACCCCCATCCGAGCGCTTGGCTCATGACGAACGCGGCCATCTCGCGCAGGTACAGCGTCCCGTCGGGGAAATCCCAGAGCGGCGCCTCGCCGCGGCGCGGCTTGTACACCGCGTAGGCCTCCAGGTCCTCGTCGGAAACCGTCGCGAGGAACGTGTCGTTCGATGCGCCGGGGAGGAGCCCGACCGGCGTCAGGTCGCCTTCGGACAGAAGCGTGGTGACCCGCTCTGCGGATACTTCAGTCGCCATCGGCCGAAGGACCGGCCTCGCGATGGCCGTTCATCGCGGGACATGTGTGCCCGGAAGCATCCATCGGGAACCCACAGAAACGGCACCGGGGCCGGCCCGCTTCCACGACCGTCTCGGCATGTTCGGCCAGCGCCTGGGCCTGCGCGCGGGTGGCGGCGAACCTCGCGATCGACGGATCGCGCGTTTCCTCCTCATCGTCGATCAACTCGCTCGCGATCACGACGATGAAGTCGCGATCCGCGTCGTAATGCAACGCCATCGGGCCGACGCGCCACTCCGGCACGAGTGGCTCTTCGCGCGTCGGGTCGGCGGGCTCGGCGGCCGACGGGGGCTCCTCCTCTGTGTCGGGCAGGGCCGCGAGCATCTGCTCGATCGACGTCGCCAGCGCGCGGATCTGCTCCTTCTCGACCAGCAACGTCACGAGCTGGTCGCCGGCCCGGGCCTGGAGATAGAAGATCCTCGCACCCGGCTCTCCGACCGCGCCGGCGGTGATCCGCTGCACCGGGTCGAGCTCGAAGGAGCTGCTCACGCCTTCTTCCTCTCCGGTTTGCGAGGAGCGGCGGCGTAACCGTCGAGCGTCCCGGTGTCGTTGACCGCGAGCACGCGCGGCGTGCCTTCGCCGACCCACAGGATCGAGATCGAGACGGGCGCGATCACCAAACGCTGATACAGATCGAGGTGGATGCCCCCGTAGTACGCGACGAGCACGCGGATCACATCGGCGTGGGTGACGACCGCCACCGACTCGCGCGGATGAGCCTCGCGCATGACCTCGACCGCCGCGACGGCGCGCGCTTGGGTTTCGGCGATCGTCTCGCCGCCCGGGAAACGGGCGCGACTCGGGCTGGCCATGACCTGGCGCCACAGCTTGGTCTTCGCGAGGGTTCGCAGCTTCTTGCCTTCCCAGTCCCCGTAACGGACCTCGCCGATGCCGTCCCGTACGCGAACCCGCAGCTTCTTCGACTTGGCCAGCGGTTGCGCAGTCTCGATCGTGCGCTCCAGGGGGCTCGCGTAGATCGCGTCGAGGGACACCGGCCGCATGCGTTCGGCGACACCTGCGGCTTGCTTGCGGCCCTCCTCGGTGAGCGAGATACCGGGCAACCAGCCGCTAAGGCGCTCGTTGGTGTGCGCGGTGAGGCCGTGTCGGATGAGGAACAGAAGCATCTGGAGAGGGTATCCGGTCAGGAGTCGTAGAACAGGGCCAGGCTGGCGGTGAAGCCGTGGAGGAAGTTGCGACCCCCGACGGGGCCGAGCTCCCCGTTGCAGAAGAACCCGGCGAGCGGTGACGCGAACGCTCCGGTCACGATGCCCGCGTCGTGGTCGGGAACGCCGAAGAGCCGGGTACCGCGCCCGTTGCACGTGAACAGCAGGGCCCCCGCCGGACGATCGACCGCGCCGACCATCGAGCGGAGATCCTCGTCCGCGCTCGCGGCGTCGCGCACATGGAACTGCACCGTCTCGCCGATGTTGACGACGTCGCCCACGGCGACGGCTCCCGACTGCTCGTCGGCGCCGAGGACGTTGCGGATGAGGAAGTCGCCACGCCGGAATTCCGTCTTGTACTCGTCGACAACGCGTCCGACGTGGAGCCCCAGCTGCATCGCCTCGCGATCGGAGGCGTCCGCCTCGGCGTAGGTCTCGCGGATCCGGTCCAGGGGCGTCTGACCGCCGAGCGAGAGCAACACGTTCCGTTCGGCGCCGGTGACCGCGTACGGCTGCCCGACCGGCTTGCAGCCCTGCGAGACGAGCGACCGCACCTTGACGCGTCCGGCGATCAGCGCGCCGACGCAGCCGCCGTTCCGCACCTCCGTGTTCATGATCAGGCGGTGCTGACCCGGCGCACGTCCACCGGACGCCAGGCCGCCGATCAGCTCGAGTCCGGGCTGCGAATCGGCGAGCCGCGCGAGCCAGTCGTCGGCCGGGAACGTGAACGGATCGGCGAGCGCGAGCGCGGTCGCACCGTCGGGGATCGTGTCGGGCCAACCCAGGAACGTCTCCCCGTCTGGGGTCTCGGCGTACTCGAGCGCGAACGGGACGACCTGCGTATCCGGGAGATGCGCCGCCCATACCGCGACGGCCGGCGCGTCCTCGATCTCTCGCGAGCCGCCGACGACCCACATGCCGTTGCAGCCGAGCAGCGTCCCCGGCCGCAGCGCCGTGTGCGCGGCGGCGACCGCATCGGCGACGCGCGGAACGTGATGCGGGGAGACGAAAAGGAAGGCGAGGTCGCACGAACCGCCGTGGAGGCCCGCCGTCGCCTCAGCGCACGCCGCCTCTACGGCGCGTTGGGGATCGGGATCGGTCGCGAGGCCCGCCCCGATCGCGAGACGGCTCATACAGCCGAGTCTATCGCCGGTGGAGAGCGGCTTGCGCGTCGGCGATCGAGACGCTGCGGCGGCGGAAGTTCCTCAGCGCGAAACGGTCGCACGCGGTCTCGGCAGAGCTTCGCCGACCGAGCATCTCCTTCAGGTACCAGTGGTACCACTCGTGGCAGTAGAGGAAGCGGACGACCTCGCGCGGCGTGCGGAAGGTGAGACCCTCGGAGAGCCAGACGAACCGCATGCCCTTGCCGGGAAGCCGCTGCGCCCCGTACTGCACGATCTCGCCGAAGGGCAGGAACGGCTCCGGAACCTGCAGCGTGATGCGCCGCTCGTCGAACTCCGTGTAAGCGGCAAGGTGAGGACGCGATCGATATCGGAGCGGCCGCACCACGACCTCGTATCCGGCTGCCTCCGGAAGCCCGGCAACCCAACCCGCGACGCGGTCGGCGGGCGCAACGCCTGAGCTCGAGTGGATCCTCACCCGAGTGCAGCGCAGCGCTCGAGCTGGGCACGGGTCGGAGGATGGTAGAAGGAGAGAACCACGTGCTCGCAACCGGCTTCCGCGTAGGCCGGCAGCGTGTCGAGGAGCGACTCGATCTGACCATCTTGCTGCGGGTGCAGGAAGACCTGAACGGAACGACGGAGATCCTTCGGATCCCTCCCGATCTCGCGGCATAGCTCGTCGAGCGTCGCGCTCTGCGACGCCCAGGCCTCGGGACCCTGCGCCGGCGTGTTCCACTCGTCCGCGTGCTTCGCGATGAGGCGCAGCATCTTTGGCTGGGAACCGCCGACCACGATCGGCGGGTGCGGCTTCTGCAAAGGCTTCGGGACGCACTGCGCCTCGACGAGGCGATAGAAGCGCCCTTCGTAGGAGGGCGCTTCTTGCGTCCACAGGAGCTTGATCACGTCGAGCGCCTCGTCGAGCATCGCGACCCGGGTGCCGGCGCTCGGGAACTCCATGCCGTACCCGCGGTGCTCGGGCTCGTGCCAGGCGGCGCCGATCCCGAATTCGAGCCGCCCGCCGGAGATGTGGTCGACGGTCACCGCCATGTTCGCCAGCACGGCCGGGTGCCGGTAGGTGACGCCGGTGACCATGCAGCCGATCCGCGAGCGCTCGGTCCGCGTCGCCATCGCGGCGAGGGTGGTCCACCCCTCGTAGGTGAAACCGCTCGGATCGACCAAGCCGTAGAAATGGTCGTAGTCCCAGATCGCATGGAACCCCAGCTCATCCGAGGCGCGCCAGAACTCCTCGAGCACCGGATACTCGAAGCACGGCGCGAGCTTGGCCGACAGGAGCACGGTCGGAATGATAGGAAAGCCGTCGTGCGACGTCGAAGTCTCGGACCCATGCGACTCCGGAGAGCGCTGGCGCTCGGCCTCGCGGCAGGGGTCCTCGCCCTCACGTCCTTCCCCGCCGCCGCTGCCGACCAGCCGATGCTGATCGCGCACCGGGGAGGTGCGGGCCTTTGGCCCGAGAACACGATGGGCGCGTTCGGCAATGCCCACGCGCTCTTCTCGGAGGCGGGGGCTCCCGGGTGGATCGAGCTCGACACGCAGTTCACGTCGGACGAGGTGCTCGTCGTGATGCACGACGCGACGCTCGACCGGACCACGGACTGCACCGGTCCCGTCGTTCAGAAGCCCGCGGCCGTCGTGACGCAATGCGACGCCGATCCCGACCCGCTCGTCTTCGATCCGGTGCCGACCCTCGATCAGGTGCTGGCCGAGGGCCGCGTGGCCGGATGGCGCCTGGTGGTCGAGATCAAGGACATCCCGGGAGAACCCGGATTCGACGTCGACTGCACCGAGCTCGCAGACGCCCTGGGGGCAGCCGTGAACGCGGCGGCGTTCCCGAAACAGAACGTGATCGTCCAGTCGTTCTGGCCGCTCTGCCTCGACCGGCTCGAGCGCAGGGAACCCACGATCGCGACCCTTCTCCTCACATCCTCATCGACCGTCAACGCACTTGCCGGGGTCGTCACGCCGGTGCCGCTCGGCTTCACACTGACCGCGAACGCCGTTTTCGCGACGCTCCGCGGATACGAGTACAGCGCGCCGGACCAAGACACGATCGACCTGATCGGTCCTGTGGTGACCGTGGCGCATCTGCTCGGGCGCAAGGTCGTGGTTTGGACCGTGGACGACGTGGCTCGGATGCAGCAGCTTGCCGCGATCGGCGTCGATGGGATCATCTCCGACCGTCCCGACCTGCTCGTCGCGACCTTCGGCCCCTAGTTCCGGATCGTTCGAACCCGCAGGCGGACCAGCACGTATTGCCACACAGGGTGGGCGCAGAGGCCAGGCCGCGCTATCGTCGCAGGCAGAATGTCCGATTGCCGCAGACTTCGATAGGGGTAAGAGTGGTTCCCAACATGCCGACATACTCCATTGAGACACTTTTCTCGTTTGGATGCTGAAGGGGGAGGGTTGAAGGTCCTACCACCACGCCTGGATCGACGGCGCACTGAGGCCGCGCGGAAGTCGGCGTCCGCTCGCGGCGGGCCGCGCATCGTGCTGGCCGAGCCGGACCCCTATCTGGGCTTCTTGCTACGACTCAACTTCCCTGAGGCCGACGTCATCGAGGCCGATCCTTCCGCCGACGCAGATGCGATCCTCGCTTTGCGGCCATCGCTCGTGATCGCCGGCGTCGAGGGCTCGAGCCTCACGATGTCCGAGCTTCTCGCCGGCGAGGCACCTCCCAAGGTTCTCGCCGTCGTAGACGGCGCCAGGGCGGCACGCACGACGATCCACTCCGCGGTCGACGGGATCCTCGCCCGGCCCTTCGTTCCGACCGATCTCCACCGCGCGGTCCGGATGGCGCTCGGTATGGGCGACCCCGAGGCGGCGCCGGGCCTGCCCGGCCTCAAGCTCGCGCGGGTGCGCGGATGGATCGGGCCGGCACGGGTGGGCGCGATCGCGATCGCGGCGGTTCTGGAAGTGGCCGCGCCAGAGGTGTCGCGAACTCGGTCCACGATCCTTGCGCTGGCGTTCATCTACGTGACCGCGCGGTGGTTGATGCGGCGACCCTCGGTCGTGTGGGTCGGAGCGGACGTCGGGGTCGCCGCCGTCCTGGTCGCGTTCACCGACGGCGTCGTCAGTCCGTACATCCCGTTCGCGCTCGTGGTGGCAACCGCGACGGGGCTCACGCACAACGAACGGTGGGGAGGGATCGCGGGGCTGATCATCGCGGCCACGTCGACCCCGCTGATCGTCGGCGACCTTCGCGACGGGGTAGTCGGGCCGACCGAGGCGGTGGCGTGGTACATGCTCGCACCGCTCGCCGGCATCGCCGGCGGATTCGCGTCGCGCCTGTGGCGCACGCAAGCGACCCAGACCGGGGACCTCCTCGCTGAAGCCAACAGCGTTCTTTCATCGCTCTATCGGATCGCCCGGACCGTGCCGGGAGGCCTCGAGATCGGCACGGTCGCCGATGCGGCGCTTGAGGAGATCCGCGACTCGCTGCGGGCGGCATCGGGCGCCATGTTCGTCTGGGAGGCGGGCAACCTCGCGCTGGTGGGTTCGTACGGCTTCCGGAATCCATCCGCGACCTCGGCCGGCGCCTCGAGCGCCATGGCGGAGATGGTGCACGGGAACGCGAGAGTGATCACGGCGAGCGACCTCGACGACACGACCGCGCAGGCCCTCGGCGGCGGGAACGACTGCTGGCTGGTCGCTCCGATGCGCCACGACGGCGTCGCGCTCGGGCTCCTGCTCGCCGGTTGCCCGGATCACGCGCAGCACAACTCCAACCGCGTCCTGCTTCAGCAGCTCGCCCAGGAGACCGCGCTCGCCGTGGAGAACGCACGCCTTTTCTCACGCGTCCGCGAGATCTCCATCGACGAGGAGCGCCGACGGCTAGCGCGAGAGCTTCACGACGGAGTCGCCCAGGCGCTCACGCACCTGCGTTTCGAGCTCGAGTTCATGGCCCGTCACGGCGCCGCCTCGCCAGCGACCGTGAAGCAAGAGGTCGAGCGGCTCTCTCGCGTCGTCAACCGGGCATCCGGAGACGTCCGTTCGATGATCTTCGGCCTGCGTTCGTCGGTGTCGGCCGAAGGTCTCGTGGGGTCGCTTCGCGCGTACCTGTCGGACCTCAGAGGGCTCGGCGGGCCGGATATCGTTTTCGAGGCGCGCGGGGAGGTGCGTCTCCCGCCGGGGGTCGAAGCCGAGATCTTCCGCGTGGCGCAGGAAGCGGTCTCGAACGCGCTGCGCCATGCCGGAGCCGGGACCGTGAAAGTGTCCATCACTTCCGGCGCCACGGCCGTCCGGCTGCTCGTTGAGGACGACGGCATCGGCGTGCGCTCGAAACGGGCCACGGGGCCCCGCGGTGGCGTAGGGTTGAGTGCGATGCGTGAGCGAGCCGAGGCGATCGGAGCCACCCTCGACGTCGGCGCTCGGCCCGGCAGCGGCACCCGGGTCGTGCTCGAGGTCAAGCACGACGATCGACGCTGATGCGACTGGGGGACGGACGATGACGAGGGTTGTGATCATCGAGGATCACACGCTGGTTCGTCAGAGCCTCGTGAAGACGCTCGAGGCGGAGCCGGGCTTCGAAGTGGTCGGCGAGGCGGGACGCGGTGACGAAGGGCTGGAGCTCATCCGGTCGACGAAACCGGATCTGGCCGTGCTCGACATCACGATGCCCGGTGGGAACGGACTCGAGGTCGCCGCGCAGCTCCGCCACGCCGCCCCCGACGTCCGCTTCCTTTTCCTGACCATGCACGAAGACGACGCGTCGATATCGCGCGCGATCGGGATCGGAGCCGACGGCTACGTCCTGAAGACGGCCTCGACCGAAGAGCTCCTGCAGGCGGTCCGCGCCGTCGCCGAAGGCGGCTCGTACCTGTCGCCTGCGATCGCCCGCCGCGTGATCGACCTGGCGGGCAGCAAGCGCGGGAGCGCGGGGACGCGGCTAACCGAACGGGAACTGGAGATCCTCCGGCTCCTCGCTGAGGGACACCGGCCCGCCGAGGTCGCGCAGAAGCTGTTCGTGTCGATCAAGACGGTCAAGAATCACTTGACGAGCATCTACTCCAAGCTCGGCGTCGCAACCGGGGCACAGGCGGTCGCGGAGGCGTTCCGCCTCGGCCTGGTGTCGGCGCCGCCGCGCAGCGAGTAGAGGAACGCCCTCGACCGGGATGCCGTGGCGAAGATCCTGATCGTCGACGACGAGCCGGACATGCGGACCGTGCTGTATCACACGCTCCGCGATGCGGGCTACGACGTCGCCGAAGCCTCCGACGGCGAGGAAGCGCTCCGCAAGTTAAAGCGCACACGCTACGACCTGGTCGTGCTCGACATCATGATGCCGCGCATGTCCGGCTACACCGTGCTGGACAAGATCCGCCACATGCCGTCGCGCGCGAAAACGCCGATAGTGGTCGTCACGGCCAAACACGACCCCGAGGGAGTGCAACGAGAGGTCGAGAAGGGCGCGACCGACCATATCGCCAAGCCGTTCCTGCCGTCGGAGCTTGAAAAGGTGGTTCGGCGGGCGCTCAAGAGCACCAAGAAGGCCGTCGAAGCACGCCGTGGGGAGCTGCGGCGCAGCGCCGACGTCTACGGCGCCGTCGACGAGCTCCGTCGCGACCTCGATGACTGACACGCACGCATCCCACGCCGAACAGCACGATTCGGATGATGGACTCTCCCAAGGCGAGCCACCGCATGGCGAACGGCTCCGGTTCCCCGGGGTGTACGCATTCGTGGGGAGCGGCTGCCTCCTGGTCCTCGAGCTCGTGGCCGGCCGGATCCTGGCGCCCACGATCGGGGTTTCGCTCTACACCTGGACCTCCATCATCGGCGTGGTGCTCGCCGGCATCAGCTTGGGGAACTGGCTCGGCGGCCGGATAGCGGATCGCGCGCCTGGCCGGGCGACGCTGTCCTCGCTCTACCTACTCAGCGCGCTCACATCCGCGCTGATCCTCGCGTTCTCGAGGGATCTCGGGAAGATCGCCGCGCCGCACACCTGGCCGGCCATCACCCAGGTTCTGTGGCTGACGACGCTGCTCTTCTTCATCCCTTCGACCCTGCTCGGAACGATGACGCCGATGCTCATCAAGCTGTCGCTCCGCTCCCTCGGCGCGACGGGCCGGGTCGTCGGGCGGATCCAGGCCGCGGCGACGCTCGGAAGCATCGTCGGGACGTTCCTCACCGGGTTCTTCCTGATCTCTTGGTTCGGCACCCGAGCGATCGTGGCGGGAGTGTCGGGTGCGTTACTCGTGCTCGGGGCCTTCAGCAATCCGATCTGGACCAGGCGCTCGCGCATGACAGTCGCAGCGGTGGTGCTGTTCATCGCCGGGATGGCCGCACTCAGCAAGAGCCCCTGCCTGGTCGAGAGCAACTACTTCTGCATCTCGATCGAGAAGGTGCAGGGAGGCGAGATCCTTGTGCTGAACCTCGATCATCTCGATCACGGACACGTCGACACGAAGGATCCGACCAATCTCATCTATCCGTATCAGATCCTCTACCAACAGGTTCTCGACACCTGGTACCCACGCGGCACTCGGGTGGATTCCTTTCAGATCGGAGGCGGCGCGTACACGACGCCCCGCTACCTTGAGCGGTACTACACCGGCCGGCAGGTGGTCGCCGAGATCGACCCGGCAGTGACCGAGTTCGCGCACGATCGTCTGTTCCTGTCGCGAGATACGACGGTCGAGACGATCAGCGACGACGCCCGGCAAGCGCTGAAGACGCTCGGAGCCGACGAGCAGTTCGACGTTGTGCTCGGCGACGCTTTCAACGACGCCGCGATCCCCTACCACTTGACGACCGTGGAGTTCAACGCACTCCTCAAGACGCACATGCGTCCCGACGGCGTCTACATGATCAACGTCGTGGACGGCGTCGAGTACGCATTCCTACGGTCTTTCATGCTCACGCTGCGAGAAGTCTTCTACGACGTCCGTCTGATGACGCTGCCCGGGCTCTGGCCCCTCGATCCCAAAGGCGGGAGCACGTTCGTCGTGGCGGCAAGCGATCGCCCGTTGCCGGACGTCCCCTCGATGGTGCCGCGGGACGAAGTCGACGCGTACCTTGATCAGGAGGGGGGCTCGGTCCTGATCGACGACCATGTGCCGGTCGACCAATTGCTGACGCCTAATTTCCGACGACGGCTCGAACGATAAGGCACGCCGCCCCAGTCGCGATCCGGATCGACCCGGTGGTGCGCGCGGCGACCCGGCGGACTCAAGGCCGCCGCCGGGCTTGCCGACCCAACCAGGGAACCCACGCTGCCGAGCCAACGGAGAGACATCATGACCGTCAAGAAGGGCAATCACGCCATGCGCGCGGCGGCAGCCGTCGTCGCTTTGATCGGGGCGTCGTCGTCGGTCGTCGCGTACATCGATGCGGGCTCGGGCAGCTACATCTTCCAGCTCGTCGTCGGGACGCTGGTCGGCGGTGCCGTCGCCGTCAAAGTCTTCTGGCGGCGCGTGTCGGCCTTCTTCGTGGGCAAGCTCTTCCGGAGCGGCGGCCACCACGCGGCCGGCCCGCGGTAGCGTTCCGGGCGCGGCGACCGGCATCGGTTAGCCTGGTATCGAAAACGGGCCCATCGACGGGAGCCTAGTTGCGCCAGCCCAGATCCCGATGAAGGAAGCTCGTCCTTTCCATCCTGTTCTGTTCTCCGCGTTCCCCGTCCTCACGCTCTACGCCCGGAACGCCGACGAAGTGCCGCTGCGCGACCTCGTTCTTCCGCTCTTGTTCGCGATGGCGCTCGGGGTCGCCCTGATGTTCCTCCTTCGATGGCTCCTCCACGACTCGCTTCGCGCCGGCATCGTTTCCTCGGCGATCCTCCTCTTGTTCTTCTCCTACGGTCACGTTTGGGACCTCGTGAGGAATCGGGTCGTCGGCGGATTCATCGTCGACCGGGATCTGTACCTGCTGATCCCTTGGGCCGTTATCTCGGCAGCCGTTCTCCTGATCGCGTTCGGCGCCCGGACGTATCTGAAGGAGACGACAACGATCTTGAACCTCGTCGCGCTGTTCCTGGCGGTGACCTCCATGGTCCCCATCATCCGGAGCGGCGGCGGCCCTCCGGCGAGCAAAGGCGACTGCCCCGCACCCTTACCCGGCCGGGCGGCGACCGGCACGACTCCGCCGAGGGACATCTACTACTTCATCTTCGATCGCTACGGAGGCTCCGACACGCTGACGGAGAGCTACTCATTCGACAACTCAGCATTCCTGTCGGGACTCACCGACAGAGGGTTCTACGTTGCGAGCAACAGCAGGGCGAACTACCCGCGCACTGCCCACTCCCTGGCTTCATCGCTCAACGCCGGATACCTTGACTGCATCGCGCAGCGCGTGTCGCCCGACGAGAGCGACTGGGGACCCATCTACGACGCGCTCGCGGACCATCAAGTCGGTCGCTTCCTGCAGCGCAGCGGGTACAGCTACTTCCATGTGGGCTCCTGGTGGGAAGGGACCGCGAAGAGCCCCTTCGCCGACTTCAACTACTCCTACGAGGGGCGGCGGGGATTCGCGCAGCTGATGTACTCGACGACGCTGGCGCGCCCCATCGGGGAGTACCTGGGGCTGGGCGACCCGGAACGAGTGAGGGACTTCAAGCGGGTTGGTTTCCAGCTGCGAACGCTCGGCGAGGTGCATGGCCGCCCGGGCCCGAAGTTCGTGTTCGGACACTTCTTGTTGCCACACGAGCCCTACATCTTCGATCGCGACGGCAGCTTCCAGACGGGGGTCGAGGAACAGCGGAAGGGACGCCGCGACGCCTACATCGACCAATTGCTCTACACCAACCAGGTGATCGACGACCTCCTCAACGTGCTGCTCTCCGGCCCTCCGGAGTCCCGGCCCATCATTGTGCTGCAATCAGATGAGGGCCCTCACCCGATCCGATACGACATCGAGGGGCCGAGCTTCGACTGGACCCGCGCAGCGCCTGCGGAGATCAACGAAACGTTGCGGATCCTCAACGCCTACTACCTTCCCGGCGTTGCCGAGCCCGGCCTGTACCCGACGATCACGCCGGTGAACACGTTCCGCAAGATCTTCGATCTCTATCTACGCACGAAGCTCGGCCTGCTCCCCGACGAGGTGTACGTGTATGCGGACGACGACCACCCATACCGCTTCGAGAAGGTCAGCGAACGAGTGTGGGATCCCGCAGCGATAGCCGCTCGTCCTCCCGGCTCTTAGCCATCATCTCGAGGAGCACCGCGCCGATCAGGGCGACGGTAGGGATCTGATAGAGCACCGCGACGGCGAGCGTGCCGGCCTCGCCGAGCCCGGGAGTGCCGGGAGGGAACCCGACGAAGATCGCGAGAGCGACGAGGACGAACGCCGTTCGCCCCGCCATGCCGGGGAGCCGCCGTGGGACCTCCCGCCCCGCCACCAGCACCCACGGCAACGCCAGGACGAGGTAGTGGATCCACACGATCGGCCATGCGAGGAGCATCAGGGGCACCGCCGCCCAGAACGGATCGGATGAGAGCCGGGCCCTCGGCGCCAGGAGCAGGATCACAGCGCCGGCGACGGCC